>JASKKU010000010.1 GCA_030154045.1 Candidatus Woesearchaeota archaeon | reverse complement strand
TGCCTGTACCTGTTAAAGTGCCTAGATCTAAATCAACATTAGCATTCACTGAAGAACTGCCTGAAGAACCTGAATCTGTATAATAATAAACTGTTGAACTAAGTATTCCTGCAGCTACATAAGCATCAGTACTTACTGAAGGCAAGTATAAGTCTTTAGTTGTTGCAGGATAGAATGCCCAAGCATCTCGTGATTGACCTGCGCCTTCTCGAAACACTAAAATAGGTTTGTCTGACACAATTCTGGCAGCATTGCCTTGGGTTATGTCATTTTGAACGCACATACCTGCTGAAGTAACAGTACCAGACCATTCTGAAACACCGCCATCATAAATAGTAACACTAGCATCACCAAAAGGAGCCAGCATACAAAACTCATCATTGCTATCTCTCATACCACCGTAAATGAATTCTGTGCCTGCCCAAGATATCGGAACAATCACATCATCATTGTTTCCTGCACCTTCAAAGTTAGCCAACTTGGTAACTTTTATTGGCGTCGCTATCGACAAACCACTAGAAATAGTCGTTGTGCCTAGAGAATCCAACAAATACGAATTTGAACCAACTGTAATATTATTACCGTCTTCTAAACTAACTACACGCAAACCATTGTTTACAATGTTCTGTGAAACAACATAACCGATTAACTTTGGTTCTGTATAGGAAAATACTGCACTAATATTGCTAGCGTCAGTGGCGGAAGGATTACCATAGTACATATACACTGTTACATTACTTGTATTGGAAATGTATGGAACCTTTATCCATATCTTTGCATTCGTACTTTGAGAAAGGTTACAATAATCAATAAAGTACGGGATTTCTGTCTCCTGTTGGGTAGAGTCATTATAAAATGTAAATCTAAGGTCTGAGCAGTCAACTTTAATTTTATTGTTTGAATAAAGCAAAGATAAATCTCTATCCAAATACACCTGATACTCAGATAGTTGCTGTGTGTTGCTCTTAATAGTTATTGGAGACCTATAATCCCATGAATCATAATACCAACTTGAAGTTGTATAATTCTTCAACAAGACATTCTCTCTGTTCTTATAATTATCTAAGACAGTTTTGACACTTATGTTAGCAAAAACTTCAACAGAAAACTCGTTTTTATCCGAAACAGAAACAATGCCATCAGTATTATTTGCAACAACCTTAAAACTGTAATCATCAACATGCCAAGTATCCGTAAACACAAATCTATAGATATCTCCTGAAATGTGAGTCATTGGATAACTGCTTGAGCTGCCAGAACTATTAGTTATATTCAAATAGACTTCAGCTAAGCCCCTTTCATCAGTAACATTTGCTTCAATGGTCACATTATATCCAAAACCAACCTTGCTAGGTGTTACGTTCACAGAGTTAATCTTTGGAGTAGATGATACAAGAACGGTTTTTGTTTTAGATGCAGCCAACGTATATTGACTCAAATCTCCTGAATAAGAAACATTAATTATGTGATTTCCAAGATATGCGTCTTGTGGAATTGTGTAAACAATAGTTGCATAACCTTGTGTATTTGTTAAGGCATAACCTATATAATATGACGAACTGCCATTTCCAGTAATATCAACAAAAGTAAGATTATAACCTGACAACGGAGTTACACCATCATCACTAATGAGTCTAACACTTATAGTAAGATTATCTCCCTTACCTATCGGGTCTTTTGAGAAAGTAAGATCAATTAATTCAGGCTTCTTCCAAACAGAAACATTAACTGGTTCTGTACATTTTTCTTCAATTTCCGGATAAGTTGCAGAATTTACACAGGACCTTAACAGGAACTCTCCAGCAGTCAAAGGAGATACATAACGAGTAGGATAACAATACTTAGCACTTTGGTTTAAAGTTCCACAGTCATACGGATTTTCAGTTCTAAAAAAGGAATCTGAAAGACTCATATCCCTCCAACCAGAAGAAACTGTCTTATACTGAATAGCTATTGAATTAAAACTAGGTGTCTGATTCTCGTTAGTAGTATTAAATTCAACTTTATACTGCATAAACCTGTTATCTGGTGAACTTGGCTCGTTTCCATTTGTTTCAAGGTACCAAGGGGACCAGATTAAATTACTAGAATTATAAGAAAAGGAGCTATAGTTGCCTTCATTTCCAAAAGTTACACTAGGTGTAGATGGAATATAACTCTTTAATGTTATGCTCCCTTCGGGATAAAATGCAGCCCAGTTAAATCCTTCAGAAGCATGTGTTCTTTCGGTATTACCAACAGAGTCCTCTTCTGCATAAAAGTCTGCTTGAGTGTTTGTATAAGTTCCTGCACCTCTTGCCCAGTAGCCATCAGCACCATTTGAAGTTGTTCCATCAACAACTATAACAGGGTTGCCTGAAAAAGAATATGTAGCCACTTCAGGGCTAGCATCATCAACACCATCGTTATCTCCATCTGAAGCTATTGCTGCAATAGAATAGGAAATTCCATCAATTGTTCCAGAACCCTGAGAAAATGCTATCCATCCTATTGTTTCATTAGCAGCTGGAGAACTTGAACCACCTGCTTCTTGTTGCAAATAAAATCCAGTGGTTGAAGGATTATAAGATATTGCTGACATAAATGCACTGTTGTTGTATGTATTCAAGGTTGAAAGCACTACAGGAGCAGAACCAAAAGCATTGCTAAATGAAACAGTATCACCTGAAAAAGCATTGCCTTCCCTGTGAACATTATCTGTCCTGTGCTTTCCTGATTCAACCCTCAGCAAGTCATTCAAGTCTATAAAAGAACCTTTTTCAACAGCAATCCAACCTATGGTTTCAGAACTATGTAAACCATTATCCGGTTGTTCCATAAAAATTTCAAAACTTGAATTCTGAACATTTCTTACCCTTACATCTACTGAATTATCATCATTCCTCGTAATAACATAAGCAACCACAACAGGGTCTGTGTAAGTATAGTTCAAATTAACTGTTTTTACAACACCACCATCAATGCTATTCTCAAGAGTTACTGTACCAAATTCCAAATGAGGCAATGCATTAAGCGTTGATGTAGTATGAGCGCTAGGATTACCATAATATATATACAAGGTATTTGTTCCAGATAATAATGTTGGGATGTTTACCCAAATTGTGGAATTTCCACCAGAAACATTACACTCTTCAATATAATAACTTAGTTCAGACCAGGACGTAGATTTCTGAGCAAACCTTATGTCTCCACAATCACTTCTTAATTTACCTTCATTATAAAGTTGTGTTGTGTTGATTGAAAGTTTGAGAGTGTAATTATTAACTGAAGAGCCTGAATTTGAGACATTGATCTCTTTACGATACAACCAATCTGGATCCCACCACTCAGCACTTTGACCAGTTGAAGTTCGCGTATAAACTTTAATGCTCGTATTTTCATTAGTTGTTGCATTCCAACTGATATTGATATAATCAACCTGAGACGTTTTGGCATCAAAAACTGATGAAACATAAACACCATTAGTTGCCTGATTATACCCTTCCTCTGAAGAACTACTTAATTGAACTGGTTCTGGATTTGCCCTTTTGCCTACAAAAACTTTTCCAGGGAATTCATCCAAAGTATATCCGTAATTCTGATATAAATCTGTAATTTCATCAGACATCAAAGTTCTGTTATAGACTCTAATTTCGTCCATGTATCCAATAAAACTTTGACTGGGATCAAAAGTATCTCCAACACTATCTTGTTCTTGACCAATAACCAAAGAGCCGCCACTAGGTATTGAAACTCCGGATGCTAAAGCATCTGAATATGCTTGAACTCCATCTTTGTACATATATATGTTACCACCATTGGATGTCCAGCTAACGGCAATATGATGCCAGGAACCATCGTTAGCAGCAATACCTGTTCGCCTATAAGTGGTAGCACGATAAAGGCTAAAAGCCTTGTAGTCAAAGATAAGGAATTCGTTTCCATTATTTGTCGTTGCATAAGAGTATGGCGTTCCGCTATTTGTTGTGTCACTTGTATTCATCCAAAACTCAACAGTAATATTGTCAGTTGGATGATTAAAAGGGTTCTTTATAATATAATCAGTTGTGCCTCCTGAAAAATACAAACAAGAACCAAACTTACAGTTACTAGACCAGCTTGCGCCATATATGCTACCATTATAACCATTACCACTGCTATCAGCAGCAGTACTTCCTTGACCATCATCTAAGCTCCAAGATAAAACCAAACCATCAATAACCCTGACAAAAACATTTGAAACATTACTTTCGTTTACAGCATTGGGATTCTTATAGTAAACAAAAATCGAATTATTTCCAGCATCAAGTTGAGGAACCTTCACCCAGACTATAGCTTGTTGAGCACTAGCATTAAAATACTCGATCCAGTAATTGAGTTTTGTGTATGTTTTACTATTCCAATCATATTTGAGGAACCTCAACGAATTATAGTCAGTACTCCAATTAAAGTTTGAGCCAACATTTGATGAATTTAAGATTATTTTAAGTGGATAGTCTATCAAATCACTTCCAGGATTAGAGAAATTAATGTAGATCCTATAACGCCAGTGATAATCCCACCAAGGAATGTTAGAATTAAGTTGTGACAAAATAATCGTATCATTAACAATAGTTAAGTTATCCATTTGTTCATAAGATTCAAAATCAGATTGTGAAGATTCTGAGTAAGATTGGGTAGGCGTTACCGAAGAGTAATATTGATAATAAACATTTGTGTCACCACACTCTCCTCGCTCGCAGACAACAGTTGAGTTCATAACAAACTGCTGGTTCCTAATTAAATCCGAATTATTTGCAGGCTCATCGGAAGTAATATTAAGCACTCCAAGATATTCTTCGCCTATGTCTTGAGTGGATTGCGAACTAGGATTCACAAACTTTCTAACGAGCACTTTTCCAGGAGCGTGAGGAGTCGTGTAACCCGAGTAATTATATAAATCCTGAAGTTCCTGCAAGGTTAAAGTTCTGTTATAAACTCTAATTTCATCAAGATAACCTATAAAACTCTGATCTGGAGCAAAGTTATCTCCAACACTATCTTGTTCTTGACCAATAACCAAAGAGCCGCCACTAGGTATTGAAACTCCGGATGCTAAGGTATTAGAATATACCTGAGTTCCGTCTTCATACATATATAAGTTTCCGCCATTGGATGTCCAGCTAACAGCAATATGATGCCAGGAACCATCGTTAGCAGCAATACCTGTTTTCCTATAAGTGGTAGCACGATAAACCCTAAAAGCGTTGTAATCATATATCAAAAACTCATTGCCGCTATTTGTTGTAGCATAAGAATAAGGGGTTCCGCTATTAGCAGTATCACTACTTTCCATCCAGAACTCAACAGTAACATTATCTGTAGGATGATTAAACGGATTCCTTATGATATAATCAGTTGTGCCTCCTGAAAAATACAAACAAGAACCAAACTTACAGTTACTAGACCAGCTTGCGCCATAAATGTTACCATCATAACCATTACCGCTAGTATCTACAGCAGTACTTCCTTGATCTTCATCTAAACTCCAAGATAAAACCAAACCATCAATAACCCTAATGAAAACATTTGACATATTGCTCTCGCTTGTTGCTTGAGAATTTCCGTAATAAACAAAAATAGTCGTGTTTGTATTATTTTGAAGATAAGGAACTTTAATCCAAACTATTACTTGTTGTTGAGTGGCATTAAAATACTCAATCCAGTAATTAAGCTTTGTTTCAGAATCTGAACTTGCATTGTAATATGTAAACCTCAAGTCGCTTCCATCGCTATTTGTCTTGGAGAAATTAAAATTAGTGCTGTTAAAATTAAGCTTAACCTGGAAATCCGTAAGGTCGCCGGCAGTGTTTGAAATATTATAGGCTCTTCTCCAAGGCCAGGAATCATTCCACCATTGATATGTTATTCCCAGATCATCTTCTATGATTCCGTTTTTTATTCCATCATCATCGCCAAAACCGCCATCAAATATCGTTATCTTGATTGCAGTATCGTTTATTCTCTCGTAAGGAAAGTTATACCATTCTAAAGTATTAGGATTAAACTTCCAAAGCTCAAACCTTTCCGGCAAAGACTCATAATTCAAGATTATATCGGAAGAACCTGAACTTACATTCTCAATCCTAAACTTCAAAAGCTTATACTTGAACTTATCAGGACTTACAGGGGTACTTGGAAGATTTAACGGGTCAACAACATGAGTCTGTTTTAAGTCTCCTCCTTTAGAAGTAAGTTTTACTTTTCTATGCGAAATTTCTATATGAGCTTCATTTTTGTTAATTTTACTAACATTCACGTTGTAATTAGGAATAAAAAGTTTCAATGGGTCTTCAATAATTCCATTAATCAGACCATCGTCATCTATAACACCATCTTGCAAAAACAAAGTTATTCTATCTCTGCTATCACTTAGATTAAAAGGCACCTTTATTTTACCTTTACCACTATCTTTCCAAACATAGAAATAAACTCCCTCAGGAATCTGGAAGGGTAATAAAATATTAACAGCAACCTTTTGGCCCAAACTTAAATTTCCAATCCTAAAGAATATGTTTAAATCATCATCAACAAAGAAATTCTCAACAACTCCCGAAGATGAAGTTATGTTAAAAACTCCAAAACCATTTTCAAAAGAAGTCCGTGACCTTGAGACTACTTTAAATCTTAAGGAGTAATATGAACCATTGAAAATAAGCGTGGCCAAATGATCCCCAGGTTCGCTAACTTTTAAAGAAGTATTTTCTACATACAGAGTATTTCCTGATGGGGTGTCGACATAAATAGAATAGCCAGAAATGTTCTGAAGCAGAACAAAATTAACTGTATCATTTACAAAGTATTGCTCTTTATCAGTTGCAAATACAGAATTAGATAACGAATTAACTTCCTCTTCATTGAACAGACTTTCATTTATTGAAACATTTAACGATACATTTAACTGAGAAAGATTTATGCTCTCATTAGAAAAACTCCCAACAATAACAATCTTTGTACTCTTATTCAGCTCAGGAATTAACAAAGAGAGAACATTATCTGAATAAGTGTAGTTTAAAGCAGGCACAACCACAAAATTATCGCTCGGCAACGAAACATTTACTTCTACATCCTTGTAAACTCCAGAATAATTCGTATATAGAACTAAGGTTTTGTTCCAGGTGGAGTTATCTTTGTTGTCATACTCCTTGAGAAAAATCGGTGAGGTCTGAAACTCAACCAAATATGTATACAAGCCGTCTGAAACCGTCAAAAACCATTCAACAGGTTTTCCAAAAATAATTGGCTGTCTTTCCAAAGAAACAATGGAATAATAGCCCAAACTCAACTTTGTTTTTATGCTCTCGTAAGAATTATCTGTTAAATCTTGCTTCAAATTATTTTGATTTAGTATTTCAGAATTATTAACAGCAATAGTTTGAGAAGACGAATTTAGACTTGAATTGCTTGAATTGATTGCAGAAACCAAAGCGAATAGAAAGATTAAACTAACTAAAGAGATAAATAAAGTTATGACTACATTCCTCCTCAAACTTGAAAAATTAAAATCCAAACTTTCCCCCCATCAAACATAAAAAATAAGCGCTAAGCAATATCTCAATTTATTCCATTAAATTAGGTAAAACAAGAACTCAGCACCTTAAAAATATTTCGATTTTATCATCGAGAACCACTGCTAAATAGTAAAATGCTTTGGGAGAAAATCCTGAATTTTCAACAGAATGGAACTTAAACAACAAGACTAAAATTAAAAAATAAAGGAATCAAGAAATAGATTAAAAAGAATAAATATAACCAGAAAACAAAACAAAAACAAAATCAATAACCTATGTTTGATTTAGCTTTCTTTCTTATAAATAAAACTACAACAAACAAAATTACAGCTCCAATGATAGCAATCAAAGAGATTGAACCCGCACTATCAAAACTAAAGAAACCAGTTAAGAAGCCTGCGCTTGCGGTCTTAAATTCAAAAGTTTTTTCCAATTTGCTAATCTTAGTTTCTTCGTCAGGACCATAATATGCAATCAAATTGAATTGCTTGTTTTCCTCCATATCAACTTCATCCAATTTAGCTGAGATATAAACCCTTTCAACACTACCGCTTGGCTGTAAAACGCCTTCTTTTGATAGAGTCTCAGGCAAACCGTTTATTATCAAATCCTTGATTCTCAAAGAATAATAAACAGGCGCACTTCCGTTGTTTATCATATCAATGCCTATCCTGTTCAAACTTGGATAATATGCTACATCAACGATATCAAAGTTTAAATTCTCAACATCCAATTCTTTAACTTTTAATGAAGTAATGTATGGTGGAACATATTTGCCTGGCAAGGTTAAATAATTATCTAGTTCCACAGGCGTTAATCCAAAAGAAGTATAAAAGACAGCCTGAGTGTTGTTAGATAACTCTGCTACAGGCAGTTCCATATCAAAACTTACAGGGAGAGTTTCCCTTGCACCAATAAACACTGCTTCCGTTTGAGATGCGCTTGCCAATTCATCATCTCCGTTCTTAACGCTAACTGTAGTTAATTCATAAATACCCACATTTCCGCTGTTCTTAAAATATACAATCAACTTCTTCTGTTGTGGGTCATAAATCACATTTGTAATTTCTAAAAACAATTTTGGAGCAGGCAGTGGGAAGAATGTTAAAGCATATATCTTCCCTGTATTCTGAGCATCAGCCTGACCAAATTTAATAAACACGCTAATAGTTTTATTACTCTTAGTTCTTATCTGTTCACCAACTGTTGCTAAAGAGTTTCCTACTACCACAACTGATTTAACATTGTGTTTTACAAGGAAATTATAAACATCATCCACAAGCTTATTCGAACCTACGATTAAAACAGGATTTGTTGTCCTGAAATACTCTGATTCCAAGGAAAAACCATCTGATAAAACGACAGTGTTATATGAACTAAAGCTCTCAGCCAACTCGATCGAATCACGGAAAATGCTTTCGTGATTAATCCATTTATCAAAATAAGGTTGTAACCTATTAGCTAAATCCCTTCTAAAGTTCCCAACAGCAATAACCTCTTGAGCCTTCTTCAAATAACTTTCAACTTCATCGACATTCGTTTCATCAACAATAAAGACCCAGTACTTATTAGTTATTGCAAAAGAAGCCAGAGACGGCAACAACCTGTAATTATCTGAAGAAACCACAATAAATTTATTTATACCTTTAGGCACTAACTCAAGGTTAAATCTTTTACCCTTGACCTCATTAAGAACATTAAAACCAATAATGCTTAATTGGCTCTTCAAATTGGGGATGTAAGGCATTTCTTGGGACTCATAAACATTAATATCAGTGCCTTCCTTAACAACAGAAGTAAAGCCTGCTAATGATTCTGAGTTCAAAAAGGTTGCTGATTCTCCTTTTAATGAAGAATACAACATAACTGAGAAAACATCTCTCCAATCTTTTGAGTTTGCCACATTGAGTTCAATACTATAAGCAAAACTCGTATTAAGGATTAAAATAATTGCAAAAAGAAGGAATAACACCCAACTTCTACCCTTTAACTTCTTGTCCAATCTTACCCCCCTCAAAAAAGATGTTTAAACCAAAATGAACTCAAACCAATAAGCTTAATCAGAAAGACCTTTATAAATTTTTTGTTTTTATTGTGCAATTAATAGGAACTCGTTTTAAATACATACAATAGTATAAATAGAATAATAGAGACACTATGATCAAATAATAGAACGCAGATATAATAAAAATAGAAATAAAATAAAAAATAAATCCAAGTCTTTATGGCAACTCTAGGTAAAAGTAATAGTTGGTATTGCTCTGTGCTGGAACTAATATCTGATAATCTACATTGTTGCCATTGAAACCTGCTGCGGTACCTGGAGATTTACCTGCAAAGATAATCTCACTTGTTGTTTTTAATGCATAAGTCTTAAAGGTTCCAGTACCATAAGTTACTGCATACAATACATTATCAACTGTTTTTGTTGGGCTTGTAAACTGCTCTGATGCTGTGAAAGTATTGCTAAAGCTGTCTGTTGCTGTGCCTTGTACATATGCAGGCATATCTGCCTCGCTTGCATTGGATAAAGTCCAATCACTTACCGTATCGTTTGCAGCATAAACCACTGCACCTGTTACATCTGAAACACTCCAGTTATAAAACACATTTCCTGAACTATCTTCTAAGGAGATTCCTCCCGAGATGTTACCATAGAAACCTGCCCACTTTGTTGTTATTGTTTTACCATAAATATTTGCAGACATTACTTCTCCTGCATTGATAGTTATATTATCAGAAGTTGTACCACTACCAGTTACTGCTGTTCCTGCAGTAACAGTTGCACCAGTAGGATCTGCTCTTACAAAACCTGTAAAACTGTAAAGCATCAACAAAACCACTCCAAATAAAACCCAAAATCTTTTCATAAACCCACCTCTTGTCTTTTTGTTTTTTTATATCTTTGTATAAACACATTGCCTTATATATACATAAAGGCAATCAGTTGTGTTTTTACCACATTACTATATTAGTACTTCTTAGACACAACTCCTTTATATAATTTTTGTTGAAACTCAAAAATGAAAAGAACTTATTCTAAAGGAGTTCATAATTTTTAAAAAAACAGATGTATAAAATCTATTCGAACAAAACTTTGCAATCATTAAAAAGCCCTATTCATAATCGATAAATAAACCAAATACATAATTTAATAATACTCAATTTAATATAATACTCCAGAGTGATATAACATGAACTCAGAATTGAATGAAAGAGAGAATCCGCCTTTTATCTTCAAAGATAATTCTCAAGCAAGAAACCTTAAAGAATTAATTGAGAAACTAGAAAATTCAGATGCCGATTTGTTTCAATATCATGTGAATTCAGAAAGAAATGATTTCGCAAATTGGATCCAGTTTGGATTGGGCTTACCAGAACTTGCAAAGATAGTAAGAGGGATTAGTAATAAAGAAAGCTTAGTTGAAGCGATAAAACTCTACCTTACAACTTCAGAAAATCAGAAATTAAAGCAACAAGAAAAACAAAAAAACGAGGCTAATAACCAGGAGCTTGAACCTGAGAAAAAGAATAAGATTCTTAGCTTGTTTAAAGAAAAAGACAATTCTTCTGTAAATAATGAAATAAATAATCAAAACAATAAAACAGACGATGATGTTGAACTCCCTTGGAAAAAAGGAGATTCTACATTAAGCAACAATATAAGTAATAAATTCCAAAATTCAACAAACAAACCTGAAACATCATCTCAACCTTATGAATCAAGCAATAAACCACAGATGCCCATTCAGATAAAAACAACTGACACGAGCAAATATAGAGACACAAGTTCTGAATCAGAAAACAGACTAACAGATGAAGAAGCGCAAAAAATTGGTCAGATGCTAAATCTAGTTAAAGAAGAGATTAAAAAAGTCATCTTCGGTCAGGATGAAGTTATTGAATACACTCTGATAGCATTGCTTTGTGAAGGAGATGCTTTATTAGAAGGTGTCCCAGGTTTAGCTAAATCTCTATTAGTTGAAACTTTGGCAAGAGTCATATCCGGAACTTCATTCAACAGAATCCAATTCATGCCTGATTTGTTGCCTTCAGACATTATTGGAGGCTTAATTTATGATCCAAGCACTAATAAGTTCACAACATTTAAAGGTCCAATCTTCGCAAACTTCATTTTAGCAGACGAAATCAACAGGGCGCCGCCAAAGACACACGCTGCTTTAATGGAGGCTATGCAGGAGAAAAAGATAAACATTCACGATGAAACATACATCTTAGATAGGCCTTTCTTCGTTTTGGCAACGCAGAACCCATTAGAAAACAAAGGAACCTATAACTTGCCTGAAGCTATCCTAGACAGGTTCTTATTCAAGATTATATTAGATTATCCTGACAGAGAATCTGAAAAAAGGGTTATCAATGAAAACAGCATTATCGGCAAAGTTGTTGAGAAGAAAGTTCTACCAAGAGTTACAAAAGAAGATGTATTGGAATTACAATCAAAAGTAAAGAACGTATTTATCTCTGATAGAATAAAAGAATACATTTTAGATATTGTTGAAGCAACCAGAGGCAAAAACAAAAGCATTGAAGGAATGCAATTTATCAAATATGGTGCAGGTCCTAGGGCTTCAATTTATTTAGGCATCGCTTCAAAAGCAAGAGCTTTAATGCAAGGTAGAAACTTTGTTCTCCCAGAGGATGTAGCTGCTGTAGCCAAACCAATATTAAGGCATAGATTAATTCTAAACTTCAAAGGAAAAGCTCACAATATTTCTACTGACAAGATTATTGACGAAATTTTAATAAAAGTTAAACCTGAGTGAACAATATTGAAACACTTTACAACATCTAATTATTAAAATGCTTAAACCTAAACAAAAAGAGGAACTTGTAATTAATATTCAACCCTTTGAAGATTTGACTAGAGAAACTATTGAGAACTCGATAAAATTAATAGATTATTTCAAGTTTAATTTAATTTATTTGCTCTTGGTTTCAGGAAAAGGACTAGATTTTGAACAAATCCAAGCATATACCTTAGGTGATGACCCCAGAAGAATTGACTGGAAAGTTTATGCAAGAACAAGGCAATTGATGGTTAGAAAGTTTAAAGAGGAAAGAACATTTGATGTAATTATTGCTTTAGATGTTTCTAATTCAATGCTTCTAGGGACAACAGAATACACAAAAAACCAGTTTGCGGCTTTAGCAGCAGGTTCCTTAGCATTTGCGGCTACAGAAGCTAATGATAACCCTGCAATAGCAATGTTTTCTGATAAAGTAAGACTTTTTCTTGACCCGGATAACGACTTTTCCAGAATCTTAAATGTTTTAAGTGATAAGAACAATTATGGCGGAAAAAAATCTTGGGGAGAATTCACAAATTTACTAATTGGCAATTACGACAGCCAATCAATCCTATTCATAATTTCTGATTTCATTGATACAGATGTAACTAAATTCATCCCAGAACTTTCGGCTTATTTTTCCAAAGTTTACGGAATTATGGTTCGAGATCCAATTGAAGAGAAACTGCCAAAGGGTATTGGAAGGGTTTATATAAAAGATCCTGACGGCAATACTGTTTACTTAATTGATGCTCACAAGGTTGCTGAAGAGTATGAGATGTTATGCAAAAGAGAGATTGAAAGAATAAAAGAAGCGTTTCATGAAGCCGGCCAATTGTTTTTTAAAGTTAATTTAAATGAGAGATTTGACCTCAGCTTCTTCAAAGCCTTTGGTGCAGAAGAGGTGGAACTATCTTAAGCTTTAATATTGCTGGTTACACTGTACAAATAATCTATCCTTGGTTAGAAGTAACTTTACTCATTGGTTTAATCACATTAACAGTAATCAGTTTCTTTTTAATGGTGCGATTAAGAAAAAGAAGAGCACTTTACTTTGGGAACATTAGAACAATAGAAAAAGTTCATGGGTTTAAGAAATTTGATGTCAGTTATTCAGTACTATTCTTAAAAATTCTACTGGTTGCCCTTCTGTTTTTAGTAGCAACGGATTCCATAAGCATCAGCAAAAGAGTTCCTCTAATGGACAGAGATTATGTTTTAGTAATTGATGCTTCGCCTTCTATGACAAAAACAGATTATCCACCTAACAGATTAGAAGCTGCAAAAGAGATATCTTCAGAATGGGTGGATTTCTTGCCTAATTCTACAAGGGTTGGCTTAGTTGCGTTCTCATCAGATATACAAAGTTATGTTCCCTTGACTTTAGATAAGAGAAAGGTCAAGGAATCTATAAAAGAAATAACAATAGATTACTCAAAAGCAGGCTCCTCATTAGATTATGCTTTGAATTTTGCTTACCAACTTCTTTCAAAGAGCGATAAGAACAAGAGAGTGATATTAATTAGCGACGGAACAAAAGATGTTGACAACAAAACGCTTGCTAAAGCAAAATCTGAAGGTATCCAGATATTGGCTTTTGGTATAGGTTCAGATGAGGATACAGAAATCATTAACACCTCAGAAATCCCTGAAGAGTTCTTGGATTTATACAATAAAATGCAATTCAATTTAACAAACCTAAAAAGAATTGCTAGTGAAACTAATGGAACAGCATACCATATTACAGATAAAACTGAATTAAAAGAAGCGTTTGAAAAAGCCACTTCCAAAGAAACAAGCGTTTCAATAAGGTCCAGCTATTACTTAGGCATACTTATTGCATTACTCTCTATAATTGAGTTCTTGGTTTATGGAAATCTCGGCGCATTATAAGTTCAAAGTTAAAAACTCAAATAAAACAACAATACAAAACAAGCATAGTTCAAATAATAAAAATCGTGTTCTAGTTTAAAGAATATAATGTAAAGGATATAATGTTTAATAATACAAAGACTTTTTTATTAAGGCTTAAAGAGTCTTGATGATAAAAAAGATTCGCCTAAACCATAACATAATAAAAAAATATGACCTAATAAAATAAAAAACAAACCTTAGAATTAGCAAGCTAATGTTTAAAAACTCTCTTATCCTTTTATTAGAACCTTTGTAACAATTAAAAGAAAACATCACAATCTTAAAGTGAGAACAAGTTCTTAAAACCTAATAGAATCATAGAATTAAATTGAGTAAAAAAATAAAAAAAAACAAAAAAAGGTGGGTGGAGAAAAGGTTTATATTAACTCTACCCAGATATTATAGGCGGTTGCGGTTGTATCTCCGTTACTTCCATCTTCTGGAAGGATCATCTGATACTGAACAATTGAGCTATTAAAACTGGCGTGACCTGCTGGTTCTACAACTCCTGCAAACACAATATTACTTCCATCTCCTAGTATAAACGTTTTCCAGAACGCATTGGATTCATTATCTAAAGTGTTTGCAAAGTTTGCATTGATTGAACCACCAAGAACAGTGTTTGTGTTAAGAGTACCAACATTATTGAATGTTGCATTATAGTTATCTGACCCACTTCCTAGAAAAGAGTAATTAGCTAGAACCTGTGTCTCATTTACATTAGTTAAACTGCTCCAAGCAACAGAGCTTGCTTCTGATGCAAAAACAACACTAGCATTAGCAGACCATTGAAACATTTTATCTGCAGATAAACCACTGCCACTTGCTAAGACAATTGTTCCCGAAACATTACCAAATAGACCTGCCCATCTATATGTTGACATCTCTGCATAAAGGTCAGCACTTCTTATGAAACCTGCAGTAACATTTACACTGTCAGGGCTTCTTTCTGTATAACCTGTTTCTCCATTATCTGTTATTTGAGCGCCACCAGGCGTTACTGCAAGAGCATAGTATGGCAAAATTAACAATACTGCTACAACAAGTAATATCAAATGTTTCTTCATATTTACACCTCCAAAAGCTTACAGTATATTTTTTTCTATCCTGTTTTAATTTTTTATGCTTGGAAGTATAAATATTTTTTGTGGTAACTTCAAAATGAAAAAAATTTATTTAAGAATGAAGAACAGCAAAACCAAGAATCCAACTTAGAACAATGTATAAAAAAATAGAAGAAATAAAACAAAAATCAAAAAAATTCTTTTTATCTCTTTTTATATTAGCTCTAACCAAACATTATAGGTTGTTGGGTTGCTGTCTGTGTTAGTTCCATCTTCTGGCAAGATCATCTGATACTGTGACAATGTTCCATTATAGCTGTTATGACCTGCTGGAACAACTAATCCTGCAAAGACCACATTAGCACCATCGTATAGAGCATAGGTCTTCCAGTAATCTGATGCAGTATCATCTTTTGTTATTGCATATGGTGCACTTGCTATAGATCCTGCTGCAACAGTTTGTGTTGTTAAAGCTTCACTTCCTGTAAAAGTATTTGCATAACTGTCTGAACCACTATTTAAATGACTAAAAGCTGTAGTAACCTGTGCTTCAGTTGCTGCTGCTAGGGAACTCCAAGTTACACTTCCCGCAGTAGATGCAAACACCAAAGTTGCATTAGCAGACCATTCAAACATTTTATTTGCAGATAAACCACTGCCGCTTGCTAAAACAATAGTACCACTTGCATTACCAAATAGACCTGCCCACCTGTATGTTGACATCTCTGCAGTTAGGTCTGCATTACGAATTGCACCTGCATTCACATCAACAGTCTGCGGACTTTCAGGCGTATAGGTATTTTCTCCGTTATCTGTAACCTGCGCACCACCAGGCGTTGCTGCAAATACATTATTCGCTAAAAACAACACCATCGCAACCGCCATTAATACAGCCATAAACCTTTTCTCCATTTTAAAACCACCTCTTTCTTTTCAAGGATACAAAAACCCACAAAAACAAACCAATATGGATTTTCGTATCCTTGTAAGTATAAGTTACTACTTAATTTACAATTAGGTATATAAATATTTTTTGTAAAAACTAAAAAATGAAGTCTGTAAAAAGTGCCAAATCCTCAAGAAGTTCTCGTATATATAAATAAACCAAAAAGGATTTAGTGAAACAAAAAAGTATACTGGAATATTTTATAACTCGTATAAAAATTCGTATTTCTCTTTTTCTCGAATACAAAATTGCATTAATATAGAAATATAATCAAAAATAAAAAAATATATAAATCAGTATACTAATGAAATATCGTGTAAACTAAAATATCTTTAAGGTGGTAAAATGAGAATGTCAAAAAAAGGTAATTTTATCGGCTGGTTTTTGTTCATAATAGTGATTATATTTATAGTATTGCCTCTAATAATTGGGGCTGTTAAAAATTTGGATGCAAAAAATATAGGAATAATTCGTGGAGCGGAATCGAAATGTAACGAATTGATTCCAACAGAAACATTAGAAAATGTGCTCTGTAAGTCGTTCCAATTTGGCACAAACGGAAAACAAACGATGCCATTACTTTTTGTGCTTTTAACATTTATCGTTGTAACGATAATATTATATGGACTTATTGAAGAGGTCCCTCCTTTCAAGAATCAGATAAAAAGAGACAAAAAAGGTCCTGCAATTGTATTTACTCTCTTAATATCTTCATTAGTAGTCTTCTTTACAGACACTACAAAATACCTTGTAATCCTATTGGTTTTCTCAGGGTCTATCGTTCTTTATACAGTAGTTGCTTTATTCCTTGTATTTATCTTCTTAAGACTTGGATTACATGGGCATAAAGAAGGAATAAATCTTAAAAAAGATTACTACAAAGACCTTGCTTCAGACAAAAAGATGATCAGAGAGAGCCAACTTGAAGCAAAGGAAGTTACAAGAGATATCAAAACATCAAAAAGCATTCTAAAAGAATTAAAAAGGATAGACCTAAATGATGAACAAGAGATCAAACCTTTAGAGAAACTTAAAGAAGTTTTAACAAATTTAGAAAAGATAATTCAAAATCTTGCAGTTATCAAAAGCGAAAGTGAAAGAATAACAGCATTCACTGAAATCAAAAAATATATCCCTGGAATTAAGAAATTAATTAAGAAGATTCAAAGAGAGTTTGGTGATGAAACAGAATATCAACAAAAGTTAGTAAGACTTGAGAATCTTCTAGGAAAAGAATTCAGAGACACGAAGAGAGCTTTTGATGAAACTTCTGAAGACATTATGAAAAGAATAGAAAAAACAAGGATGAGTAAGGATCAAAAAGAAAGACTAAGAGAACAAGTCAGAAAAGCTCAACGAGAAGTAAATACCATAATAAATACTTTTGATCAAGAATATAAGATAACTAAGCAAAGGTTGGAAGATGAATTTAATCAACAATCCTCAGAGATTAAAAGCATAATTACCGAGGTTGAATCTCTCTTTGACAGATTAACCCATAGTGAAATACCTAGCAATGAGCATATTAGCAGGATTATAGACAGAATAACACACCTTGAGGCATTAATTGAACATAAAGATAAAGTATTATTGCCAGAGATTATGAAATTAGAAAAGAAAGTAGACTCGGAACTACATGAAATAACCGCACAGATAGAATCTTTGGGAAAATTATTAGAACAAGAGGAAAAATCTGAAAAGAAAGTAAAATAAAGAGTTAACCAAAACAAAAATCAAACATTATTTTTTATTTTTTTATGCGGCTTCGTACAAAAACTTAGCTACTGTTTTTATTATTTTCTTGCTTTCTTTTTTACCGTATTCAAAGATGTTCAATCCTTTCTTTAGTTTAGATAATAACTCACCATTTTTAGTTTTGAATGTATCATATTTCTTCATAATTTTCTCTAACCGTTTTTTCTCGTGTTCAAGATAATCAATTGCGTTTTCAACACCCTCCTTAGAACCCATAGATTTAAGTTGTTCAATTTGCTCGCTCAAATACGAATGATAGCCATAAAGCGGTTTTAAGAATTCCTCTAAATTAAACTTAACTCTATATTCGAAAACTGGTCCTGTAAGTACTCCCTTTTCTTTCAAAGATTTATAGAGATCATTATATTCAAATAACCGATCAATAGCCTTAGAAAACTCTTCAACATATTCTTTTTTCGAAGAAAAGTTGTTCGGGTTTTTTAAACTCTTGAAATCGTTGTAGCAAGAGATGAACTCTCTATCCATTCTAAAAAATTCATCTAAAACTTTCTCATTATTCTTAATAATTTCGTCATCAGAGTTAATTGAATAGTTCCTTTCATAGGCCTTGCTTAATCTATAAACTGGAAATTTTGGAATAACATTAAAAATTTTCTTTCTATCATACTCCAAAGATAACTCACTTAATTGATAATTATTCTTTAACGAATATCCGTCATGTTTCTCAACAACAGGTATGCCTAAGGAGTTGATCTTCTCGCTTAATCTCTTAGAAACATTTGGCATGTCCAAAACACTATCCACAATACTTTCAAGGCTTGATTTAAACAAACCCATATTATCACCAAATAGGGGTAAATCTTATCAATTTATAAATTTTTCGTTTAAGCAATACATAAAATTCCAAAAAATACATAGAGAAATCAAAGAGTTCCTAACTCAAAGATTAATTTTGCAAGCGATTTTATATGCCTTTTAGATAGTTTCAAATCCGGATCGAGAATATCTAATCCTTGTGAAAGCTCTGTTATCAACAGACCCATCTTATTATTTATAGCATCATAAGTTTTCAAAAACTCCTTAGCTTTGCCTTTTTCATAATGTAAAGATTTTATAACTTGAGAAACATTTTTAGATTTTTGACCTTTTGTGGATTCATAAGCTTCAAGTTCTTTAATCCTATGTTCAAGAAAAGTATTATACTTTGATACTTTTTCATATAGTTCCTTAAAATTAAGCTTTATTTTATAATGAAAATCTTTGCCGAATAATACGTGCTCGTTTCTTAAAGAATTATACTTCTTATTGATATCGAACAAAAAATCAACAGCTTTAGAAAACTCTTCAACATATTCTTTTTTCGAAGAAAAGTTGTTCGGGTTTTTTAAACTCTTGAAATCGTTGTATTCTAAAACCAAATCGTCATCCATTCTAAAAAAGTCATCTAAAGCTTTATTATTCTTCTTAATAATTTCATCGTCAGGATTAATTGAATAATTCCTTTCATAAGCCTTGCTTAACTTATAAGCTGAAATTTTCGGATTAATTTTAACAACACTTTCTTTAAAAGAAAAATCAAAACCGCTTAAACTATACTTCTCATACATGATTTTTCTCTTTTTTTTAACAGGCCACTGCAGATTTAATTCATCAACTTCTTTAACTAACTTTCCATAGCCCCTTTTCAAATCCTTATAACTTTCTACAATCTTTTCCAGAGCCGAAAAGTTTAGACTCATTGTTTTAATCAATCCATTTTTTAGATTTGCTTTGATACATAAGTTTTGCTGAAGGCTTAAGATACTTCTTATTACTTTTATCAAGCAAATTTATTCCTTTATTCCACTCTTCAACATAACCATTTTCCAAAAGATTTGAATAAATCTCTAAAACTTTATCAGCATAGTCTTTAATAGTTTTATATTTTCTCTTCAATGCAAAACCAAACAACCCTAACCTTCTGCTGTTTTTGCCCTCTAAATTATCAATCTTTCCTTCTATGTTTGCAAAAGCATCCTTAAACTTATCAACACCACCAATGAGTTTTTGTAGGTCAATTTTTACATAAAACCCTGGCTTATCATCGTCTTTTGGTTTTATAACACCGTCAGATACTAAGTTGGTATACTCTTCAAAAACATTAGTGATAGCATAGTAAGCATTCTTGAATAACTTCAGATACTCTTTCTCTGACATATCTTGCTGTGGTTCAAGGATACATTCCAAAAATGTCAAAGCCTCCTGGATCTTAACATGGTAGTCCTTAAGTCCGGAATTTGTTGCCTTTAAGTTCATTAGTTTGTTTTCATTGAACACATTTTCAGAATCATACGAAACTTCATAATTAGGAAAGTATAACCCAATCTCAATTATATCATCAAAACTCTTTTCAAAATGGGGCACTTTAAAAGGTTCGCTAACTTTATAGGACTCACCTCTTAAAACAGAAGACAATCCCCTATTGTTAACATCACTAGCAAAGGCCTTAGACTTCTTTTCTAAAGAAATAAGTCCATCAACTAAACTATCCAAAGCCTTGTGTCCTTTGATTTTATTTTTTTCACTCATACTTTTCACCCATTTGATTAGTTCTTTGGAAGTTTTGGTAATAGAATATCTTGCTCAAAGGATTTAGGAAAGATTTATTTTCCTTATCCAGCAAATTCATACCACCATACAACTTCTGCAACAATCCTGTATTCGCAAACTGAGAAGAGAAATCTAAAATATTCTTAACACGCTCCTTAATAACAGCATACTGTTTCTTTATCCATTCAAGATCCTTAAGTTCATAATTCTCTAGCTTCAGGTTGTCAAACATATCCTCTAATTCTTTAATCTTTTTTGAATATTCCTTGACACCCTCAACCAGCTTAAAGATGTCTATCTTAAAATAAAGCCCAAAATCATCAGTTTCAGGTTTTATTACTCCCTTTGAAACCAAAGATTTGTACTCTTTAGACACATCAAGCCATAAGGAATAAACCTTTCTAAAAGCATCTTTATAATCCTTTAAGGTTAATTCTTCTTGCTCTTGTGGTTCAACAGAAACTGCTGTTTGTGCCAAAGACCCTTCATCGGTATTAATCACAGGCGATTCAGCAAAATCGTTAAGCACTTGCGTTAAATCAGAATGTGTTAAACCATCATCTGTATGAGTTAAATCAATCAAATAGCCTAAAGCATCCTGAAGTTTAGAGTAATACTTTTCAAGAGCAGCATTATCCTCTTTAATCTCTTTAAGTTTTTCTAAATTAAGTTTTTCTCCACTTTTCAAAAGAACCTCAAAGTTAGGCAAAATTACCTCAAGGCTTGCTGCATTACTAATTCTTTTCTCAAAATAAGGCGCTTTAAAAGGTTCGCTAACTTTATAAGAATCTTGTTCTAAAACATATATCAAATCTTTACTATTGACTTTATCAGCAAAGGTTTTAGAGATTTTTTCTAAATTAATAACCTCATTAACCAAAACATCCAACGCCTTATACGCTTTAAACTCTTCTTTATTCATTTTTTTCACCCAAGCATTATTTTAATTGGTTTTGATAATAAAGCAACTTTCCTACACTCTTAACATATTTTGAGTTTTGGCTTTCAATCAAGTTAATTCCTTTCTCAAGCTCCTTAACACTCATATTCTTTAAAACAGAGTTATAACTCTTAATCAATTCATCAATTTGGTAATTAATCTTATCACGATAGTAATAAAGTCCTTTATCATTTTTGAATTTCTTAAAATTCTTTGAAAAAATGTTGTCCAAAATTTCCTTTAAAGTGTTAATATTCTCGTATAATTGTTTCAGGGAAAACTTCGCCAAAAACTTTGGCTCATCACCATTTTTTAGATCAAATTTGATTCTATCTTTGGTTATTTTATAATATTCATAAAACTCTTCATACCTGTTCACGAGGCTTTCAAAACTTTCACAATACTTTTTATGATTCTTATATGAAAAAAGTTTAGGTGAATCCAAAAATTCAAAGTGATCAAGAGTGTGCAGTACTTCTTGAGAGAATTCCTGCAGAAGCGAATACTGGGTTAAAGCCTCATCAATAGTGAAATTATGTTTTCTTATATCAACAGCGAGATAATCTGTAGGATATATGCTTGACAAATCCTTATCCTTCTCTATTTTCTCTTTCACTCGCTTTATTTCTTCTAATGACCGAAAATAACTCTCTTTTAATTCCAAAATATATGAAGTTGTTCCAACAGAAACAATTTTTCTTTTAAGAATTTTCTTTTTGACAGACTCGCCAAAAAGGCCTAGGGGAAAATCAAAGTCCAACCTAACAATAGGATGGTTTTTCAATCCATAATGAACCTTATGCAGTTCAGAAAGTTGGTCTAAACCTTTCATGGGTTTCCCTGATAAAACCAGGGTTTGATAGTATCTATCAACAGTAGACACAAACTCAAAGGTAGATTCCACAAGCTTATCTAGACTATTTTTTCCAAACATCTTAACTCCAAAGTAGTTAAAAGAAGGTAGTATTTAAATCTTTTCATAAATACAAAACAACAAAATGTTTTTAAAGTCAAATTATTTAAAGCCAAACATGAATTCAAACGAAACTCTTACCAAGATAAACTTAGAATACTTCCCTGACTTTAAATCCAAATTCAGTTATAACTATGAAGAGCCTTACTTCTTCTCAAAGGCAAAAAAACTTTTGGAGAGTTTAAAAAGCATAAGACAAAACAAGCAGTATAAGAGCTTTATTCTCATAGGAAACGGTGGCTCAATTAATCCTTTGTTAACGTTATATTATCCTTTCAAACCAAAGAATAAAAACATACTTGTCTTAAACTCTGAAGACCCTTATCTAATCAAAAAAGCATTAAGTTTAAACAAAAAGAACAGTTTAGTAATAGCAATCTCAAAATCAGGAGAAACCAGCACAGTTATATTCAATTACTTGACTCTATCCAAATATGATTCTGTAGTAATTACCAGCAACAAAAAAAGCACCTTAGCAAAGTTGGCTATTAAAAGAAAAGCCAAATTGTTCTTTTGTGATAAAAAGATCTCTGGCAGGTTCTCAGGGTTTAGTGAATCAACTCTAATTCCTCTGCAATTCTTAGGATTAAATCTTGCCAGCGTTAAAAAAATAATTAACGGCGCTTTGAAAGTTGATTTTAAGGAAGCGTTTAAACTAGCAGAGTTTCTTTACAAAAACGAAAAAAAAGGCTACACTACTTTATACATCCCAATTTATTCAACACAACTGAATCCTTTATTCTTAATGCTCTCACAATTATTCCACGAAACCTTTGGCAAGAACAAAAAAGGTTTAACGATTTATGGCGGTTTAGCCCCAGAAACCCAGCATCATAGCAATCAGAGATTCTTTGGTGGTAGAAAAGATTCCCAAGCTTTAATCATCTATGCTAAAAGCAATGAAAACTTCAAACTAAACAAGGACCTTATACCAAACATTAAGTACAATGGGTATTCTTTAAGAAAACTTTCTGACATTGATTTTAATGATTTAGTTAAGAAGGAATGCTTGGGCACATTAGAAACAGCAGTCTCAAAAAATATTCCAACGGCTTACTTAACAACAGAAATAAGTTATGAGAACATTGGCCTTTTACTAATGTTTTTTTACATGACTTCATATTACTCTGCATTATTAAGAAAAGTTAACCCGTTTAACCAACCCGATGTTGAATTAAGCAAAGAACAAGCTTTAAAAGAAATTTTTGGTTTCAAGTAATAAAAATGGCCAAAGAAATATGCAAGAGAATAAGGATTTTTGGTTATGTCCAAGGCGTAGGCTTTAGATGGTTTATTTATAAGAACGCTAAAGAATTGAACCTAAAAGGCTATGTCAAAAACCTAAACGATGGAACCGTGCAGGCTGTCATTTGTGGCAATAAAGATAATGTTGAAAAGCTTATAGAACTTTGTTACAAAGGACCAAGTTATGCCATAGTTAACAGAATAAATATTGAAGATTGTGACAACGAAAACTTTGACGATTTCAGAATAGTACTTTAGATATATGCTGAAAAACTGAAAACAGGTTTCTCAAACTTAAATGTTTTGTAATTAAAAACATAGTTATTATACTCCAAATCAAACCTGAAGTAATGTCTTTCAACATTACATTTCTTCTTTTTGAGTTTTTTCAAGTCTTCTTTAAAGTTATCAAAGACTACATGCTTCACAATTGAAGGCCGCAATTGACTATTCTCATCAAATAAGGAATTACATTCAGGGAATAAAGTTTCGTAATCAAAATTATAGTTTTTCAAAATATCACAGAAGTTTAAGAAATTAAACTTAGAAAATTTACCAAAATTATTATCATAAAATTTTTGCAAAGGGTTTAGAATTTTTTCTTCAATATCTGGATCTGTTGGGTTTCTTATTTTTTCTCCAATATAGTTTGCATACAAGAAATAATAAATTGTAGCTATACTTTCAGGAACTTCTGGATCGACCAAACAAACTTTTCCATTAAAAGTCTTTATTAGAGAATGATCTAAATTCGTTTCAACATTATTAATTAAATTAGAATCTCCAACAGTAATCACTTTTATTTTATCTTCATAATTCAATGGAAAATCAAATCCTCGATAAGTTTTCAAGGAAAATTCATCAAAAAAACGCAAATACAAGAAAGGTTCTACCAAAGGATTAACAGCGCAGTTTGGAGTATTCATCAAGCCAGATTTATTTAAATTATAAGCAAAAGCAAAAGAATTGACATCAGAAAACGAGAAAAATGCTTGTTTATAATCACCATTAAACCCATCAAAAGATGATTTGAGAAAAGAACCCTCATTAGGCAAAGAACTAAACCACATAACACTTAAATCATTATCCTTATTTACTTTCCTGAAATTGCAAGCACAGTTTTTATCATCAGACTGCTCGCACATCATGATATCATCAACAAAATCATAAAATGCTTTCTCTTTATTGCTTTGCAAATCAACAACATTTAGATTATATTTTTCAAAAATTTCTTTGTTATCCTCGACACAATTTTCTACATCTTTTTTACTACCACAAATACTTTTCAATTCATTTAAAACCTTGCTTATATTCTCATAAACTTCAAGATAATCCAAACCTAAATCTATGTTAACAATCGGATTTACAAAAAGTTGCGTTTTAGGAACATCAACTCTCGTTTCGATTATACGATTTTTTTCATCATCACAAATCTTAAGAACGCCTGAATCATAAATTAAAGTTAAACCACAAAACTTTATTTTCTCACGAACTGTTGGCACAGGATTAAAAAAAGGTGAAGGATACAACGAGTTATTTCCTTTATAATCTAAATAAATACATCTTTTATCAGAGTCATAAGAATTAATGTAAAACTTAAAATCATCAGGATTATATGTTCTAGGAACTATTATTGCTGTACGAGTTTCATAATATTCTTGTTCTTTATTAGAAAAGCTTGATAAATCACAGAAGTTCAATTTCAAAAATTTTACAAAAAGAGTCGAAGGTATCTCCAAATCAGAAACATTAGTAAATGCTTGCGGAACTTTAACTTTTTCTAACGAGAGGTACTCTGGAAAAGATGTTGTTCTCACAATCTTTAAATCAGATTGAGGTTTACCAATCAAAACATCATTATCAAATATGAAATCATAATCAAAATCAAAGAACTCAAAAGGATATTCTTTATACCTTTCCTTTAAATTCTTGTTTAGCAGATTATTAAATGATTGATTAAGCTTTTCTAAAGTAAAACATTTCTTGTTTCTTTGGGTCCACAAAGTTTTGTTCCTGTAAATAAAGCAGTCTTCTAAAATCCCGCCTTTCTCAGCAAATTTAAAAGTGAGGTTATTTGCCTCAAGTCTAACAGCATCATCCAAATAATTTTTTAATCTTTCAGAATCAGAATAAAATCTTAACATCTTTAGAATTGGTTCACCCAATTCATGCTCAAGATTCTGTGTAGAAAAACTATACAATGCAATACTTAAAGCAATTATCCCAAAAACTGCAATAAAAACATTAAATGCAAGTCCTTTCTTATTTTTAGGAATCATTTTTCAAAGATTTCGGGTTTTATTAAAAAATTAACTCTCACTGAAAAATTTGAACATGGAACAAAATGATAACTCACAAACTCAACATGCTCAACAGGTTTAACTTTTGGAATAAACGAACTATAAAAACCTGAATCATCCTCTGGATTAAGATACATTTGAAATAACTCAAATTTAATTAGCAATTCATTTTTGTAATAATCCATAGTTAATGACTTGTTCAAGACATCAAAAGTGTAATCCAAAAGCTCATCCTTGCTTAAATAGACATTTCGTCCTTTTGAAATATTATAAAGCTCAAAGTTATCTTTTGTATAATACAAACAAAGTAAATCTTTAGGCGTTAATGTTTTCTGAGCATCATCCTCTTTTATTGCTAAATCAGTATTGAGATTCAATGATTTCAAAGTTTCTAAACTTAAAAACGCTTGAAGGTTATCTCCAAAGCGCACACCAAAGTTTGAAGACCTAGTATCGCCGCAAGATTTTATCCAGAAAAGAGTCATAAAAAACAGCAAAGCTACAAGAAAAAGAATAACTCCTGCTAAATCTGCTTCTAGATCAACAAACATTCCCTTTTTGTTCGACTTTCTCAAGATCATTTTCACGGATAAATAACATCTATTAACAACCTTGCGTTATATCTTTTTGGACCTGCTTCATAAATAACATTCTTTTCTAAGATATATCTTTTAAACTGACCTTTTTTAGTTATTGAAGCACGCCAAAATTCGTATTTTTCAGGATTATAATACACACTCCAAATATTCTTATCATCAATCAAAAGACTGGCATTTACAGCCATTATGTCTTTATAAGGTTCTGAAGCGCTTACATAAAAACACTCTTGAAAACTGTTTTTTCTTGCAGGGTCAATCACTCCAACATAAACTCTGTCATTAACGACCTTACTTAAACATTTTTCAACAATGTTTGCATAAACCTGTGTTTCTAAATCTTCTGAATTAATCCTGCCTTGAAAATAATGCAGCACCAAACCTGTAACTATCACAAGAACCAAGATTGCAAAGGTAAAATGAAAAATCATCTTAACACTGTTTTCGCTAATTTCCGCTCTCTTCACTGCTTTCACCTCTAAAAACACTACCTCTCTTTGATAAATTTAACATTATCAGCCTTGTTTCTTTAAACTTCATCTGTGAAGAAGTATTATGAACATAAGGAAAGAGTTTTTCATTATCCTTTTTTAAAACATAAACCGCAGTCCCATCTGCTTTGATATAGTAATCTTTATTATTAAAAGGAGTTATGTAAGTTAAATTTACATCATCGTTCATCATATACATAGAGGAAAAAATCAAAGCAACCTCTCTCGAGGTTGACTTCAATTTATAATCATCCATCTTGACAACTTGGGAAACAAAACCTACTAAACTAATGCCTATCAAAGAAAGTAATATCAACTCTAAAATAATCATCATTATTGCGCTACTTTGTCCCTTTTTTTTTAAAGACATCATCCTAAATGTTTTGCTTAACACAGCAATATTCTGTTTCAGAACAACCAAAACCTCTTACAGGAACTTCATCTAAAGAGCATTCGTTTTCTGAAGCAACGCATTTCTCGCATTTGTTTTCTGATGTTTGTGAAGCGCTATGTGCTCCTCTATAAAAAATCATTGCAACTATTAAAACAACCACAATCATTAAAATAAATGCTACGAGAGTTTGAAACGCCATTCCTTTTTTCATTTTTATACACCTGAATAACTAAAAACGGGCACAGGACTCTCTTCTTTGTTTTTATAAATTCCTAATCTGAAGCCTATCAAGGATTCGCTTGAATCTAAAATAGTTTGTTGTGGAAACTTAAGGATATAACAAGCAAGATCTCCTGCATTTAACCTTGTTTGAATAGAATCACATTTAGCATAAATAATATTCTTATCTTTGTTAATAAAAACTAAACAAGCACACATCTTGGATTCATCGCACGAAAAAGATACTTTCTCTGAGCGAGTAACCCCTTCAATTGATTGAATACCTTCATCAAGACTAACAAGTTTTAGGTCTCCAGAAAGCACCTTCCTATAACTACAATTAATTGGTTGAGGATTGTTATAATCATAATTTCGTGGGATAACAATCACTCCCCAGTTCCCATCTTTACCTTTAAAATATTCATCTGTTTCTCCTGTCAACACGACAACTGTTGAAGAATTAGGTTCAAGGTATTTCAAAGACTGGACAAACCTTTGATAAAAAGCCTTAGCATAAGGGTCTTCATGCGGAGAAAAGATTCTAATAAACTTGAAGATTATGATGATAACAACAACTATGATTATCAAAGAAAGGATTAATCCAACTAATTCCATCTGGCTTTTTTCAGCTGCTTCCCCTTTTTTGTGTTTTTTAAATGGAATCATTTTATTCTAGATAACAGTAATGATTATCTTCACAGTTAATAGAGATAGTTTTCTGAATTCCATTGTAATCACAAGTTACTTCCAAGAATCCATAATAACTGTTTTTATTCCTATAAAATAAAGCATAACCATCCTTATAAATAATTAAAATCGGAACAAACTCACCTTTTTTAGTCACATAATTTTCTACTCCATTTGCCTTAAGATAATCATTTAAAATTATGGTTCTATCAAAAACAAAAGCCTTGTTTAAAACCATAAAATAAAGATCCTTATACTGTTCAAAAAACATATTAAATTCAATTTTATCATAATCCTGATTACATAATCGATTATTAATAAACATGTGCAATTCATTTACACTTTGAACATAGTCTGAGATATCATAACCTAAAAGCAAGTTTTTAATTGAAGAACCATCATTATACAATCCTAAGATATAAATATAATTTGGCGTTAGCTCACTAAACCCTTCAAGAGATAAGGTACCTTTTTTTGAGAGATTATCAAGAAGCTCATCAAACAGTTTATCAGAAAGCTCATAAACATCTATGCATTCAGGAAGCTCATTAAGAGATTTAAATTTATTGTTTTTTAAAGATATAAAAACTGTTTTTGAAAAAGACTTTTTACAACCATTTTCTTCGAAATATTTAGAAGAGTAATAAGTTTTGCCATTTACAAGTTTTGCAGTAACGCAAAATTTATTTTTTTCACAAAATAGTAATGGTTTCTCATACTTTTTTGCATTATAAACCTGAAAGTTTATATTCTTAATAAAGTCTGGCTGATAAACCTTATCAAACCACCACCATCGCTTTTTTTTAAGTTTAAGATTTTCATCAAGACTGACACTATAACTATTACCTTCTCCTAATTTTGGATCCTTCTTAAACAACAGATAATACCATTCTCCATTTAGAATACCAAAGTAAACAAAAAAGTCTCCTTCCCCCAAATCAAATTTAGCTTCTGCAAAATTTTTTTCTGAGAGAGTATCCAAAAAAGATTGTATATTTCTATCAGCAAGCTCAATATCAGAAAGCACAGGAGAACCTTGAGAAGAATCCGGATTTTCGCCCCAGTTGAGAAGTGGAATAGAAGCGCCTTGAAGTTTAGATATAAAAATCAAGGTGCTAACAACAATAACTATCAAAACCAGGATTGCTTTTCCCAGATTAGATGCTGCGAACGACATCTTTAACCACCAAACCTGAAAACATTGACAATCTTATCTAGTATTACATTACCCTTTGCACCAAATCTATAAATCAAGATTATGAGCACTAACAAAAAAATGATAAACAAAATCCATTTACCGAGCTCACTTAAAGCCAAACCTTTTTTGTTCATAAATTCACCTCAATGAATTAGCTTCAAAATTACAAAATTCTTTCTTTTGATTAGATATTTCAACATAAGGCATGAAAATTGAATCTTTTGTTTTATTCATAACAATATAGATATATAACAAATCCCCTTGGCTTAATTCACTCGTTTCCATCTTTAAATTATTTTCGCCAAAATGTAAAGTATCTCCCCTGTCAAGGTTAAGCAGATTATCCAAGATTTTAGTTACATCAAATCTGATTGTTTCACTTAGCGAGTTTTTTACAATTGAACAAGTATAACAAAAGCTTTCTCCAGTTTTAAGATTTATAACATCTTCACCTGCACCAAACTTTACCCAACAAGATAACACTTCCTTAGCAATAAGCGAATCAGCCAAATCTTTTGATGAAATGTTAACAGTATTAAAAGGGCACTTTATTACATTTGGGTCGTCCATTTTTTTATAAAGCATCAGACTTTGAAGGCAAGCGCTCTCAGTTGTATTTGAATTTCGAGCTGAAGAATAAATTAATGCAATAAGAATTACAACGAGAACTGAACCAAGGATTAACTCAGCCAAAACTCTTGATGCAAGTCCTTTTTTGTTTATTAATTTCATCTTTAGTTTAAGATTCTATAAATAGGTATATAATCAATAGTTTCTAAAAGCAAATCTGAGAAATTACTTGAACCTAAAAGATAAAGCTTTGATACTGAGTCATCCTTGTATAAAGGTTCTGAGATAAACAAGATATAATATGTATTTGGAAGATTTATTTTAAAATCTGAATTTAAGAGAGTCTCTTTAATTATTCCTATTTCAGTATAGAAACCAACAATAATTGGCAAATCTGAAAAGTCATTTTCCAAGAAATATTGTTGATAAGTAATCTCTTTTTCAGGAATCTTATGAGTTTTAAGATAATTATAAAAGTTTGAAAAAGTCATTTTGTTATTAAGGATTAATTCCTGTGCTGGATTCGTTAAAGATATTTTTGAGCAGATTATGCCTTTTTTAAACTTTTCAGACAACTCTGCTTTTCCTTCTAAAGCTAATTTCCAACACTTCGTAAGTTCATTAGCAAAGATATAATAAACAATATCTTCCAGTTCATCAGGTTCAAAACTTGGTTTGATACCATTTTTCGTTGGAACTCGTTCTATAATTCCGTTTATAGAAACATGATCTAACCCAATTTGAACAAAATCAGGTTGACACTTATCTATCATCTTTTCTGTGAAAAACTCTTTTTTACTTTCATCATCTTTAACATTAGTCGCTGCTGAAATCAATGCTGAACAAGAGACATCTGCTGACCAAAGTCCTCTCACCATATTATTAACAAGTATTAACAAAACCACAAAGACTATCAATCCCAGGATTAGGTTTCTTAGAGTCGTTTTCATTTTGCTAAAAAGAGATGCGTTATCCTACGAGCAATTAGAAGTGCTACAATAAATAAAATTGACATTAATAAAATATCAATCCAAGAAAGCATAGCTTTTTTAGATTTCATACAAGGCTATCTTTAAAATACTTATTTATAAAATTTTGTTTTGAGAATTAAATTAAATTACTTTTTCCCATACTTCTCTTTAAATCCATCTACAAACTGCTTAATTTCAGAATGAGCTTCTTTATAAACACCTTTATATAATTCTTCTAAATATTCTGTATTTAAAAGGTTTAAGTTAGGATAAAAATAAAACTCAGGATCACGAACAAAACTATAGTATGTATCAACCACAACAATTCCTTCATCCTTTCCGTTTAAAAAATCAATCAAATCTTTATCAAAATAAAGATTAGTATAAACCTGTAGTTCATCATGCTCCTTTGGGAATTTAAGATATGCTGAATTACCTAAAAAGATGCCCCAAAAAGAAGAAGAGTATATATAACCATCAGTACGCTCACCACCTCCTGATTGACGAAATTTCAGAGCAATCAGATTTCCAGTATCTTTACCAACATACACAAAATCTTCACTACTCTTTTCACCTTCAAAGAAATAAACCTCTTTTGGAATGTCTGTAATATTACCAGAATTATCTAAATAAATCTTGTCTTTTCCAAAAATGCCGGGAAGATCTGAAATACCAAAACAATTTCTTGAGAAAAGAAGCTTAATTTTATCATTGTGTTCAAATTCATTTAGTATTTTATTCGGACTTGGTACATAAAAGTTATCACCCTCTTTTCTAATGTAGAACTTATCGTTAGACCATTCACGTAGTAAATCATACAAGTCTGAATCAAGGATATAAGATAAATCTGCTAAGCCTTCTTTATAATAAATCAATAATTCATCCTTTTTAGCGGCCTCAAGTCCTTTAAAGTCTATTCCCCATTCTAACTTTAAAACTTCAGATTCATCTTTAGCATCTTTGGGGATTTTATACAAATCATAGACAAAATACCCTTTTAGATGCAAGTCGTATCTACCTTTTATTTCTAATACATAATAAGAATCTTCTGTTTCTGCGAAATATATGTTTTGATAAGGAGGAAAACCTACGTAATCTGCTAATTGATCAAAAACTAAATCAGTAATCTTTGTAAACTCACCAACTAAATCTTCATCTTTTACACCTATTATTGGTTCGGGAATTGTTACGGTTGTTGCGTACTTTGTAATCTTGTTAGGATCTTTATCATCAGAAACTATAATCTCTAAGTTCAATGGCTTTAAATTTGAATCAAAAACGTCTAAATCTAAAGTTCTAAAAAATTCATAAGTGGCACCATCACCCTTTGGCTTATAAACCCCACGAGTAATGGAATCATAAATAACTTCATCATTTGCTAAAATCTTCAAAGAAAACAAATTGTCATCATCAAAAGTCTCAACATCAAAACTCAGATTAATATCGCCTAAGTCAGTATTGCGCTTATTAATATCAACATTGTAAATCACAGCATAATCATTAGCAGGATTGCTAGCTGGAAAAGATTTAACAGGAAATAAACTCAAACCAAAAGCCAACGCACCAACTAAAAAAGAC
>JASKKU010000009.1 GCA_030154045.1 Candidatus Woesearchaeota archaeon | reverse complement strand
TGGTTCAGGTCCCGCAATTAGAGTATATAGCACTTATCCGACAGGATTAGTTCAGCAGGCAGATTCTGATGGTACTGAATCAAGCGTAGCTGTTCCTCTTAAAGAAATGAGCACTGTGTTTGGTAGTGGCTTAGATGCAGAGTATATTGCCATAGTCACGCCGTTTAAGAATACGCAATGTAGCGTTTACAACTCTTCAGGTTTGGTTGGTTCAACAACTGTTTCAGGTTCAGATATTACAGGAGTTTACAAAGGATGCTTTAATTGTAACACTGATAATGTTATTTATGCTAGAGGTCCTTGGAAATTAGTTTGTACTAATCCTGTTTGGGCGTACTATGAAGAAGCTACTGATGATGAAACAAATATGCTTGGTTATAAACAGATGAGACAGTATATTTGGCCTGAACCAACAGTTTCTGTTGGACAAGTAGAAAACAAACCTTCCAAAGTGTTTAATTTTGGGCCTGATTTTGACGCTTACCTAATAATGAAGGTTCAGTATAATAATTCAGGTAGCTGGCAGGATGTTGAAACGGTTATAGATGATTTGAGTTCTCAAACCTTGAGAACGATAAATACTTCTGGTTTGGACCTTGCGAGTATTTGGAATAATGTTTCTTGGGATACTGCTAATAACAACCCTGGCGTTTATAGAGTTTATGCTGAATTGGTTGATAAGAATGGAAATGTCTTGCAGAATTATGATGGTTCTTATTTAAGTGCTTACTCTCTTTTTAACATAGTCGCTCCGCCACTTCAAGTTAATATAAGTGATATTAGGGTGTATGATGTAACGGATAGTGCTGAACAGAACTGGAAGATATATACAAACGACCTTGTTGGCTCGGGATTAAATAGGACTTTTAATTTGTATAAGGACCATGTTTATAGAATAGAGATTGATGCAAGCAACATTGGTGAAACTGTCTGGAACATCTCAACAACCAATGTTAGTTATTTCAATTTTGACCCGGGTTGGAATGTCAATACAAATTATATATGGTATTCTAATGGGACATTAATCGATGACCGTAGGCAAGATACTAATTTTGTTGGTGGAAGTTTTGATGGCAATGTTTCCTGGAATACAAGTTTATCAGGAATAGTAAATTCAGGAAACTCGGCAACTTTCTTTGTAATAGTGAATCTTACATCTACAACAGATAAACAAGTTAACTTTAAGATTGAGCACAAGGACTTTTTAAAGCAGGATTTCTCTTCTTGGCACATCATTGAATTGGATTCACAGCCGCCAAGATTGTATAATGGAATCTATAATTTAACTAATGATAGTATCTTTAGAGGAGATTCAATAATAGCATATGCGCGTTGGGATGAAACGATTGCTAGTGCTAATGCGACTTACACTACAATAAGTTCTTCAACTTGGGCAACTTTAGTTAATAGTAGTCCTCAGAATGTGTACAACTGGACTAACTTTACGATTTCATCAAGTTCAACATGGTTCCTTGGAGAGCATTATGTTAAGATTATTGCTCAAGATGAATCAGGCAATGTTAATGATACTTTACCATATCTGAATCTTACAGTATGGGGTAAGGCGCAGGTTACTTCAGGAAGTCTGAACACTTCAACGATTAATCAAGGCGATAGCGTAAGGATTGCTTGTAAGGTTACGGATGCTACGGATTCAGATAATGGGATTGATAATTATTTAGTATACTTCTATAACTCAACAGATTTGATAGGAACAAACCTTACTGATTCAACTGGATGGGCGTATTATACTTATACAGACAATTCCCCAGGAACTGAGACTTTAAAATGTAATATTACTGAAAATTTAACAAGATATTACAAAATTGATTCATCAAATTATAAAATATTCACTCTTACAACAAGAGAAAATATAGCTCCATACTATACAACAATTGACGGTCCAAGTTTAGTGCACAAAGGCGATTCTATAAGCTTGAATGTGCTATGGCACGATAACTATAATCTAAGCAATGCAACTTTAAGTGTAAACGAGAGTGGTTCTTGGAGCAATTATACAACCGTAAGCTTGCAAGGTCCAGATGCATGGGCTAATATTAGTTATAATGTTCCGACAACCATAAGTCCTGGAATAATTCAGTGGAAACAGTTTGCTGCAGATGTGTTTAACAATGTTAATAATAGTATGCCTGCTCAGAACATAGAAGTTTGGGGCTGGGCGTCAATAACTAATGAAAATGTTGATCCTGCAAGTATTCAGGAAACTAATTCAACAACTATGCACTGTAAAGTAATTGATTCGAACTCCTCAGTTGGAATTCAGAATTATCAAGTCAATTTCTGGATGAAGCAACAAAGCAGTAGCACTTATACTTTCTTAGGCTCAAACTTCACTGATTCATCAGGATGGGCAAACTATACTTTTGTTGTTAATACCGCTGGTACGTATGATGTTAAATGTAATATTACAGACAATGCTAGCTTGAAATATAATGCTTCCCAAGACGATTCTGGAATTGTAACACTTAATGTAGTTATTGGAAACGATGTTACGCCACCAAAGATTGTAGGAAACAATTATTCCATAAATGATACTGATTTAATGAGAGGTGACTGTGTTTATATCTCAGGATTGTGGGATGAAAGCATCAATCAGAGTTGGGTTAATTACGATGAACAAATAGGAACTTTTGTAGATTATGAGTTGGTTCCTCCATTTACAGGAAACTGGACTAATGCTACTGTTTGCACTAATAATTCTTGGGAACCAGGAAACCATTCAATTAAACTTAAGGCAAAAGATCAAAATGGAAACATAAATGACACGTTACCTTATTTGAATTTTGTGATGTGGGGCCGTGCTAAGTTAGACTGGATCTCTCCAACAGGAGATGTTGACAGAGGCAACATTACTTTGATTTGTAGGGTTAGTGATTACGATACTCTGCAGGGAATTGAGAATTACAAGGTTACTTTCTATGATGGAGATTTAGGTTATTCGATTGGTTATAACTATACTAATGCTTCAGGTTATGCTAAGTTAACATACGACTTTTCAAATCACGATGTTGGTCCTGACCAGTTAAGTTGTTCTATTGCTGATGATAATGACAAGTTCTATAAGGTTACGGGTTCATCAGTTATTTACCAAACAATTAATTTGTATGGTTATTTGTATCCTACAATTATTGCTCCTGCTGAGAATTCAATTTTGCATAGAGGTACAACTCAAAGTTTAAATGCAACCGTTGTTGATGAGTTTGGAAAGGTTCCTAAGGATTCTCAAGGAAACATAGCAACTCTAAATTCTGTTTGGTATAACTCTTCACAGAGTCAGATCGCTACAGGAGAAACAACCACTTGGGATATACCTTCAGATTATGAGTTAGGTCCAGAAACTTTGACGTTTAATGTTAGCGCAACATACTATCATCCAGGTTCTGATAATGTTAATGTAGAGGTATATAGTTATGCGAATGTCACTTGGATTAGGCCTGCAGCAGGAAGTTATGGTGATGAAACCTTAAATTTAACCTGTTTGGTTAAAGATACACAGTTAAAATCAGCATTAGCAAACTATCCTGTTGAGTTCTTTGATGGGTCAACTAGTTTAGGATTTGTAAATACGAATTCCTCAGGTTATGCAGTTAAACAAATTTCTACTAGTGTTTTAGGAGATGGAACACATAACTTGAAATGTGTAATCTATGACAATAGCTCTTTATACTATAATAGAACTGTACCTTATGAAGATGGCGTTACTATTATTGTTGATACTACAAATCCGCAAATCTTCTTTAATCCTAACTCAGATTTATCTGGAAACTATTCAAAGGATTGGATTTTCGTTAATGTAACTGCTATAGATGATAATATTGATACTGTTTTATTGTATTTTAATGGTACTCCCGAGACTTTTGCAAACTCTCAAGGAGGTATCTATTGGGTTAATAAAACCAGTTTGCAAGATGGCGTTTATACTCTATACGCGTTTGTTAACGATACTTCAGGGAATTCTAATCAAACAGAAGTAAGAACAATTAAACTTGATACAACTCCTCCAATACTAACTTTAATTAGCCCGCAAGATAAAACTTATGAAAGCAATCAGGTTTGGATTAATGTTTCATCTAATGAGGATTTGAATAATTGTGTCTTCTCCTTGGATTCTGGAAGCAATACTTCGATGAATAAATTGAATGAAACAGATTATTATTATCTATTAACAACAAGTGATGGTGCACATAATGTTGTGGTTTATTGTAACGATACTGTTAATAATACTGCCAGTGTCTCAAGAAACTTTACTATAGATACAGTTCCGCCAAGCGTTACCTTAAATTATCCAGTGGATTATGCTAACCTTTCAACGTCATTAATAAACTTTAGCTGTACTGCGAGCGATTCTATTAACCTAAAGAATGTTAGTTTATATGGAAACTTTTCAGGTTCCTGGCAGGAAGTTTTAGTCAATACTTCGCCCATAAATAATTCACAGACAATTTTCCAGAGGACTTTATCGGATGGAGTTTATTCCTGGAATTGTCAGGCTTGCGATGATGCCCAGTGCAGTTTTGCTATAGCAAATTATACTTTGGTTGTTGATACAACAGCTCCGATTGTTAATATTGATATTCCTCAAAACAGGTCGTATAATGTAACAACTTTATCATTGAATTATACAGTTTCAGATTCGCATCTTTCAGAATGTTGGTATAACGCTGGTTCAGGAAATGTTAGTTTACCAAGTTGTCAGAATATTACTTTAACTGGATTGACTGAAGGTACTCATACTATAACTGTTTATGCCAACGATAGCTCAGGCAATATTGGTTTTGATTCTGTGAGCTATACTATTGATTTGACAACTCCGCAGATTAGCATACAGTCTCCTCAACAGGATTTCGAGTACCAGAACTCAAATAGTGTTGATTTGAATTACACGGTTTCAGATGATAGAGAGATTTCATCATGTTGGTATGTGCTTGATAATAATCCGAAAGTGGATTTGCCTGGTTGCATTAATACTACCATTGTTGGCTTGACTAATGATAATCATACAGTAACCGTTTATGTTAATGATACCGCAGGTAATGTAAACTTTAGTAGCGTTAACTTTAGTGTAAACTTAACTGAATTGGTTGTTACTGCAGTATCGCCAGTTAATAATTCATATTATAATACAACCTGGATTTGGTTGAATGCAAGCACTAACAAAAATGCGTTATCATGTAATTTCTCTTTAGATGATAATGCGAACCAAAGTTTGAACACGGCTGACTCAAAATTGTGGTATTATAATTATAGCGGTTTAACAGAAGGTTCTCATAATGTAATCTATTATTGTTCTGATGCCAACAATGTTACAGATTCAGGATATGTTTACTTTAATATAGACATAACAACGCCAAGCTTGACGATTGAAAGTCCTTTACAAAATGAAATCTATAATGTTTCTAGCGTAGATTTGAATTATACTGTCAGCGATAATTCAAACTTAAGATGTTATTATGATTTAGATAATGCTGGCTTTGTTGAGATTACGAACTGTAATAACATAGCATTGTCAGGTTTAAGCGAAGGTTTGCATACTGTTGTGGTTAAAGCAATTGATAGTGCTCAGAACGCTAATATTTCAGCAGTAGACTTTTATGTAGATACAATCGCTCCAAATATTACGCTTATCAGTCCTATAAACACAAATTATACAGTAAGCAGCATATGGGTGAATGTTTCATCTAATGAGAACTTGAGTAGTTGCTTGTTTGATTTTGATAGCCAAGGAATTTGGAATAGTTTAACCAAGTTTAATGAAACTTACTATTATAACCTTTCAACATTAGCTGATGGGAAACATAATGTGAGTGTAAGGTGTAATGATACGGCAGGCAACTTTGGAACTAACTTTACAGAATTCACCGTGGATACAACAGGACCTGTGTTCACTTTTGTAGCTCCTACACCAAAAGATAATGGTGCCGTAGATACTTTGTGGGTTTACATAAATGTTACAACAAATGAGCCAGCTGATGTTTTAACATTAACTTGGGTAAATTCAACAGCTACAAGTTATTATACAATGAACAAAGTTGATGCCACGCATTTCTATTACAATGTAACTAATCTAATAGATGGCTGGTATAATTACAGTGTTTCAGGTAATGATACTTTAGGAAATACTGCAAGTTCAAGTGTTAGAAGAGTTTTGGTTTCTACAGAAGCACCTATTGTTGATATAACGAGTCCTCAACCTATCACTTATAACACAAGCATTATTGATTTGAATGTAAGCTCAAACAAGTATATAGAAAAATGGTGGTTTGATCTGAATGGAGTTAACTACAGCTTTGAGCCTAACACAACAATTACAGCAAAGTTTGGTGCGAATACACTAACTGTTTTTGCTATGGATTCCGGTGGAAAGGTCGGAAATGCAACTGTTAACTTTGATACTGATTTAAACACATGGGCAGATACCTTTGATGGTTATACTGGAATTTCTTATGCTGAAAACTTATTGGCAAATAAAACTATTAGCGAGGCGAGGATTGCATCTTGTTGGCCTGCGGTTTCTACAGATTACAATAATCAGACTCCTGATTGCTGGAAGTATAGAAAGGAGTTGAACATTTCAAGTTCGTCTACTCTAACTGATTACCAAGTTAGATTAAGTTTGAATCTATCTCAAGAGAAAAGCTCAGGCAAGGTTAGTGATAATTGTAAAGATTTGAGATTTACTTATTTGAATTCCTCATCTCAAGAACAAACAATAGCTTTCTGGGTTGAAGATTGTGGTTCTGCTTTTGAAAATTCAACGATTTGGATTAAGGTTCCAGAAATAAATTCAGCAGGTTCAATTGTTTATATGTATTATGGCAATCCTACTGCTCAGCCTGGAGACAATGCTTCTGCAGTGTTTGAGTTCTTTGATGACTTTGATAATGTGAGTTCATCAGTATGGGGAAGTAATGCCAATAACTGGTATTCAACTTCAGGTTATGCTGTTCCAAATGCTACAGGGTCAAGCTCTCAAATTACAGCATCTTATACTTATCCAAACGCATATCAAACTATGATTAAGTTGGCTGCAGATGCGAGTGGTATTGCAGGTTATTACAGGTTTGGTAATGGTGCAGGTACTAAGAATTTAAGGCTTTACTTTGATCCATCAAATGATCGAATTAATTTGTATAATGGCGGTAATAATTATTACAGTTTGAATGTTTCCCAGCAGACACGGTTCAGGATTGTTTCTGATTTTGTGAATGATAACTATGAATTGTTTGTTAATGATAATCAAAGCAGTGCATTAACTTTAAATTCTGCGTCTGCAGGTAGCACACTTAATCCGACGCTTTATTCATACTACGTTGATTCTATGTACATTGATTGGATCGCTGTTAGCAAGTATTCAACAAGCGAACCTGTTTTGAACTCTATTTCAAGTGAGGAAAGACCTTTGAGAAATGCCACTGTAAGGAGCATTCTGTTGACAAGGAACTCAACAACTTCCTGGGACACTTTTGATGTTAATGCAACTTTGGATGGAAGTTCTGACATTATATTTAGAATCTTGGATTCAAACAAAAACAGTTTATGCGGAGATTTGAGTTTGGCAAGTGTTATTAATGGTTATCAACTTTGCGCAAATGCCAAAGCTGAACAAAGCCTATATTTAGAGGCGAAGTTGATAATTGATGGTTCGTATAATACGCCACACCTTGACGCGTGGTCAATAAACTTAAGCAACAATTTACCAGATTTAACGATTTCAAACGTTGGATTCTCATCCGAAAACTTTGTTGAAGGAAACAATTATACAATAACTGTTAATGTAACTAACTTGGAGAATGTTGATGTTTCAAATGTAGTTGTTAGATTAAATGTTTCATTCTGGAACGGTACTAAAACGCCTGAAAGCTCTCAAGATAGCACTGCTTTCAGTTTAAATGCTGGTGAAAGCAAGTTGATAAGCTTTAACTGGACAGCAGAGGCAGGAACACACATATTTGATATTTATGTAGATCCTTTGAATAATATTGCTGAGAGTAATGAATCAAATAACTTTGTTTCAGTTAACAAAACAACGCCAGCATGGGCAATTTATTACGGTAACTTTAGTTATGTTTATGAATTGAAGGATGAGCAGGATAATAATACCTTGAAGAATTGGACTCCTACTCAGCCGGTAGGCAACTTATACTTTGCAGATACTGATTCATATTTTTCAATATTGGATTTAGAGCCTCTGAATGGGACTAATGATTTAGCTGAGGCAGACCAAGCATTAGGCTTAACTGGATTTAACGACTCAATTGAAAGGTTGTTTGATAAGGATAATAACGGCATTCCTGATCATTTAGGTACTTTTGTTATAGGAGGCCGTCAAGTAACAGAGGTTCCTTATATAAATTCAACGAACAATAGCAATTTCATAACAGCTTTACTTTGGGATAAAGGTGATGGCGGCACTGAGTACAATGGCAGTCAGGATTTAGTGCTTTTCACAGTTATCAATGCGAACACGCAAGGCAAATATGGAATCTATGATTATGAAGCTAGAGTGCCTTCACAGCTGGCATCATACAAGGGTTCAACTAATATGATAACAAGAGTTTATGAGTATGACTAGAGAATCATAACTAAAGAATCGTAAAAGAAATAGAAAGAATGTAATTTAAGAAAAAATAAGAAAAAAATATAAATGGCTGCAATTCATTTTAAACAGGCTAAAGTTAAATAAAACTGTTAAATAAACTTAAATAGATTAAATAAAACAAAAAACTGAAAGGCAACAATACATTGATCATTTGTTTTGATTTATTTTATCTTTGTTCACGGAATAAAGGTGAGGGGTAAAGTGGTAAAGGTTAACACAATACGAAATACTGTTTTCATTCTCATTTTATTCATAAGTTTATTCGTTCCTATTGTTTCGGCATACGATTATGTTGTAATAGATTCTAAGGATTGGAGAGACATCTATTTAGGGATTATGTTCTCTACTTTTGATGGCTCTAAACCTTTATTTTTTAGTTCTTTGGCAGATGTTGACCTCAAGACAAAACTTATTCCAAAGAACGCTTCGGTTTTGATACTTGAATCAAAGGAAAAACCCGTTATTAGGAATTATGAATCTTTTCTTAAGGTCAGGGATTATTCCAAGTTGAATAATCTTTTTTTTAATGATTTTTCAGATTTGCAAGTTCAGTTATACACTGAGATAAAAGACAAGGTCAAGAATTTTATTGTTTTAAATCCTGAGTTTGGCAATGAAGCTGTTATTGCAGCGCCTTTAATTAAAGATAAAAAGTATTGGCCTGTTTTTCTCACTGAAGAAAATAGGGCTTCTGTTGTTTCTAATTTTGATTTTGATGAGCAAAGCATTGCTGCAGGCTATTTTCCTTCAAGGTTGATTGATTTCTTTCCAGGGATTAGGTTTATAGATGTTCCATATAAAAACATGATTGCCCTTTTGAATTATACATTAGACAAAATTAATTTTGATTGGTCTGCATTGATGATTCTTGACAAGGTTGATCCGGATATTTTAGCTTCTGGGAAGCCTATTTTCGTTTACGACGGCAATCTTGATCTCCTTGCATCACTGGTTAATGAGAAAAATGCAACCAAGTTTGAGGTTATTGGCGGGGAACTTGCGGATGTTGCTAAGGAGTTAGAAACACGCTCAGGCCGGGATTTGAAGCTGCTGTTGAAATATGCAAGAACCATTACAAACCTGAAACCTTATGTAGGAAAACTTATAGACATCGATGCGTTTTCTGTGAATTATCCTTATGTTTCGTTAAATGTGGAGAATGTTACTTTCTATCTTAATTTGAACACGCTTGCTCTCACTATCTCAAATAAAGGTAATTTCAGGGCTTTCTTTTATCCAAATCTTGAGTTTATGGATAAAGCTTATTCAATAGAGCATCCTATAAGAATCTTGCCAGGTCAAACTTTAACAATACCTTTCTTTTTGAACTTATCTAAAGATGAGATAACTAAATTTGATAAGAACAAGGACCAGGCTATTTTAAACATTCTCTATGGTATGGATTTCCCGCTTGAGGATACTCTTAAAGATAAAGATGGCTTGCCACTTATTCAACAGAGAGTTAATGTTTCTCAGCATAGGGAATCTGTATCTGTTCAATTGAAGGATCAGATCTTTGACAACAATAAAGGAAAATTGTTGTTGAAAGTGTATAATAATAATAGCTTTGATGTGATTGTTTTTGCAGAGATTCCATTGGATAAACCTCGTGAAGATGTAATCAGTTCTAAAAAAGTTATAATCCCAAGTCATTCTGAGGGAACTTTGGTTTTGGATACTCCTTTTTTGTATAAAGATGATTTTTATAACACAACCTTGAAGATATCTCTCTATTTTGGTCAGAAGGATACATTAAATTCAAAGGTTATCAGTGTTAAGGTGGTTAAGTTCTATGAAGGTTCAAGGATTACGGGCTTCTTTGCAGGAATTATTGAAGAGCCTAAGTGGTTGTTCATACTAATTATTGCAATAATCCTAGTAATCTTTTTGGTTTTGTTTAGAAGAAGACGCAAGAAAAAGGAAGAGCAAGATTTGAATTTCTAAGATTACTTTTTATAGTGTGTTTTTATTTTATGTATATTTTATGCATTTTATTCTAGATATTTTAACTGTTCTATCTTCTATAACCATTTTAGCGTAGTTAGATATTTTTATATATTTTTGTAGTTAAAACTATACTGGTTTTTGATATCATAAACTAAGAAGTATAAACTACATATTGAAAAATAGTTTTCAAAGTAAACAAACATATCAAAAGCCTTCATATTACACAGCTTTAAGTTGAAGGTGTACTTGATGAAAAGTTCGAGAGTTTTGGTTTTTTGGATGGCAGTATTTTCAATTATCTTTGGTTTTATATCTTTAAATTACTCTGTTTTTGCAGAAGCTTTTGAAGATAAGGGGTTTTTTCATGATAATTCTACAAACGGCATTTATCTAAATATTGATGACCTTTCTGAATTAAATTTGAAAGAGAGTAATGAGACTTTAGTTTCCGAGAATGTAAGTTCTACGCAGTCTTTTTATAAAACAGGAGTGTTCAAGAATTTGACCTTTTATGAATTTGTAAGCCCTGATAGGTTATATCGTGTTGGAGAAAATTTTGAGATAAAGGCAAACTTCTTATTTAGAAATGAGCTTAATCAAGCTAAGGTTTTAGATTTAAATGAATTTATCTCATACTTCTTTGCAAATCTAAGTGATGACATCTTAAATTATTCAATCTCTTTACGAGATAGTGGGCTATTAAGTGATGTTTCTAAGGGTAATTTAAGCATAAAGCCCGGAGAAGAAATAGCATTTTCAATTAATCTAACCTTGAAGCCTTTTATGAGTCATCTGGTCTGCAAGAATATCACTCTTAAAGATATCCTGCCTGCTGGTGCTGTAATCTTGGATTCAGGACTTTCAGAAGATACAATAATTCGTGAGGAATGCAGCCTTGATACAAGGGTCTCGTATTTGGATTATGTTGATAAGATTGAGGTTGACTTATCTGATTTGACGAGTTCCGCATCAAATTCATTGGTTGCATTGAACGAATATGTGGATTCATTTAATCAAACTGTGATTGTTTTCAAAAAAATGATCTAAGACACTAGAATTATGTTTGATAATATGAAGTTTGAGGATGTTTTTAGATGTAGAGTATTCTTTACTATTTCTTTAGCGCGAGCTTTGTCTGTGTTTTTGGCATTGGTGTTTTTGTTAAACTTTTTAGCTATAGATGTTTTTGCAGATGAACTTCCTGCGAGGGTAAACGTCTTGGCAGGCCGTTCTTACTATGTTAAGCTTGAGAGCTTTTCAAGAACAGACCATTGGGCTGGCATGATTATTGAGAATAATGGTCTTGATTTAAGTGAAACCAATGAACCTTTCTTATCTTTATCACTTACAGACCCAATAGTAACAACGCATTATTTTCCCGGAGATAACCTCAACGATGGAGTCCATTACTACGCAGCGATGCCGTTTTATACAACTTTTTCTGTAAATAATGTATATAATGTCTCTTTCTCTGATTTAGAAAAAGACGGTTTATTTAATTCGGAACTTTACCCTGAATTCTATGATAATTATTATTCTTTTTCAGATAATCCAAAAATAACTTTTAGTTCAGGGTTCTATGATTATGTTAATATTTCAGGTCATATTTTTCAGGGTATTGCAATAACCTTAGACCCAGGAACAAAGATGGTCCTCTTGAAATATTATAATGGTTCTACTTATGTTCCTTTGTTTGTTTCAGAACTAAAAAACCAGTTGTGTGCTAATAATAATATCTGCATTTCTCAGTTTATGCTTCCAATTGCAAGCAAGGATTATTCTTTTTACATATTAAGCAAGCTTCCTGTAGTGGATTTTGATGTTTTTATAGATGGTGTTCAAACTGATCATTTTAGTCAAACTGCTTTGCCTTATGTTGTTAGAGTTAAAGCCTATTATATTTATGAAGGAAATGCTCCTGCTAAAAACATTGATATTGTTATTGGTGAGGAAGACGGTCAGAACCTGTTTATTCCAACACGATTACAAGGTTATGTTTCTTTAGCATATTCTCAAGGACAGACAGATGATACTGGCGAAGAAACTTTTCTTATTGCACCTACCATTTATCCTAGCAGTGACACTTATAAGATCTTCGTAGCGTATCTTTACGGAGATTCAATTGTTTCAAGGAAGACTCTTTATGTAGATTCTAAGGATGAACTGCTTTATATAAGCAAGCCACTGTCTCCTGATACTTTGTATGATAATGCCAAGATTAGTGTAAACGAGATGAACCAAATCATTAGTTTCTTGTATAAGTGGTCAAGCGTGCTTCAGCAAGCGTATAGTTTTAATGTAAATTATGAAATCTCTACAGATTCTGTTTCTGTAAGTTCTTATCCTGATTTTGGCGGGCAATTGCTTCTAAAAACTGGCGCACCTAATATAATTAGTGTAACTGTTACTAATAACGGTTTTCCTGTGAGCAATTATTTCGTGAGGATAAAAGAAACAGGTGGTTATCTTATTATGAATCCTTATAATTCAAATGTTCCTCTTGACCCTAAAGTGAAATATAAAGAAATATTGATTCCAACAGGTCAGCAGTTCGTTATAACACCAACTTCCAGGCCAGCATCTAATTCAGTAGTTGAGTTAGAAATACTCGACAGTAATTACAATCTTTTAAAAACAATTACTGCGTCAATAAACAATGATTTGAACATTGATATGGGTGGCACATTTTATAGTGATGATACTTTGAAGGTTATTACGAATGCAATGAACCAGGTTTTATCCTCATTGTTTTATTCATTGAATAATTAAGGTGTGATTTATGCAAGATTCAAAGTTAAATAAAAAAGGAGAATTTAAGATTTTAAGCCTTTTAGCGTTTATTGTAATCTTATTCTTACAAATTCATATTGCTTTAGCACAAACCGCAACCTTTACCAAACAATCATCTGGTTTATACTTTACTGGCAATTCAAACGACCCATCTACTTTGTATCAGGACGGTATTGATGGCAATCTGGATATAGGTATAAAGTTGTGCGATGTTGGTCAGAGGTATGTTGGCGCTTTTTATGCTCTTAGAGTTCAAGGGATTTGGAAATACGCATTAGTTTCTTATGACCCTTCTTCAAGCAGCGCTTTGGCTTTTACAGACTTAGCATCTTCTGAATCAGGTTGTTATGAAACCACTCCAGGTTATTTAACTATTTCACCTTCTCAGTTAACGGTAACTGACCCTGATGTTTATATGGCAGCATTTCCTGGTAGGTTATGGATAGGTTATTCTACAACCAATAATCCTGGAAGTGTTTCTGATTTTGTTTTAGGAGACACAAATGCAGTTTTCAGGGGCTCTTATTCAGTTACAAGGAGTTTTGACCAGGCAACAAAAAAGATATCTATAGGTGTTCCAACGGTGACTTTTCAAACCACGGGCGGCTCTTTCTCAAAATCTTTATCAGATATTAACTTTGGTTTAAGTGACAAGAGGAGAGCGGCAATTGGCGTCTGCAATGATGGGAATGGTTTTGATTGCACTGATGGAGATATCTTTTCATCAGCTAATTTCCCTGCATTTAATACTGGTTTAGTTTCTGTTGATGACCAGACAACATATACAAAGTATGTTGTGATTAATGGTTTAGGTAATCCGATTTGTATTGGTCCAAACTTGCGAGTTTCTGTAGATAGCGTAACGCCTAACCCTGTATATTACAGTCAGGAACTAAATATCTCTTTCACAATAACTAATCCAAGAGATGTACCTTATGAAATTAACGGCGGAAATGTAGACGTAACTACAGATTTTAATGTTAATGTAAAAATTTACAATAAGACTAATCCTACACAGGTGATTTATGAAACCAATATTCCAATAAGCAATACCTTTGTTCCAGATGGCAGCGTTTCTGTTACAATAAACTGGCCTGCATATGCAAAGAGCGGGTTTTATACTGTGAAGGTTGAAGTTGATTCAAACAATGATATTGCAGAATGTAATGAAGCTGATAATAGCGATACAAGAGATTTCGAGTTAAAACCTATTGTTCTCCCAGAGATTTACATAGATGGTAAAGCAAACGACACTTTCCCTTATCCTAACCAGCCATATAAACTTGATTTTCATTTTAAGGATTCGGATGATAAAATCTTAAACAACGCGACTGTTGATCTTATACAAGTCAATGGTCTTAGCTTATCTTCACCTAGTCAAATCTTTGACTTGGTAATTGATGATTCAAATAATACAGTAAAGAGTGGCTTAATTACTAAAACTACGACCACTTTTATTACAGATTACTATGGGAATGCATCTTTCACTTTTATTCCAACATACAACAAGTTGTACGAACCTGAGTATTCTTACCTAAATTATCAGGATACTGTTGGTAACTATTCTTTATACTTTGAGGGGCATACAGCTAGCGGAGAGCCCTTTAATTTTATAATTGATGGAAAACTAACGCAGCAGTATCCGTTGAAGATTGCTAATGTTTCTTCAAACGATTTATCCCATAAAGAAATCTATCATAAAGACCTAGTGAGTCAATCGTTTAATTTCATATACCATGTGTTCACAAACTTTTTGGATACCGTCTTAAGATAAAACTCTAGGTTTTAAAACATGAAGCTAATTGAGAAGAGATTACAGTTAGGTATTTTTTTATTGTTTAGTTTGTTCTCTGTTCTTTTAGTTATAAACTCAGCTTTTTCATTGAATGCATCTTTCTTAATTCAAAATTTTACCAATGATAGTAATCAAACCTTTTCCATTTTTAATCAGGATTTGCTTTATGACAGATATAATCAAACCTTTGCAAACCTGACTTTTGGAAGTAATTCTTATATGGATTATTCCCCAACAAACAAAAACCTGTTCTTAAAACTTTGTGATTCAAGGCTGAGGCCAGGTCAAATTGTTGATTTGGTTTATGCAAGTTTCTCAAAGAATATTACGAAAAGTGTTCTTTCTTTGCCTCTTCAGATAAATGCTATTGTTGATAACTGCACCCTTTTAGATGTTGTATTCTCAAGTACTGAAGCTTTGTATCCTGGGAAGGTGCTTGCTTTAGTTTATGATAATTATAGCGATTATTTAAACAAGACTCCTGATTTAAACATAAGTGACTTAACCTATTTGAATTCCGTCTTGAACGGTTCTTATAAGATCTCTGTTTACATAGATGCTCCTCCTAAGGTCTATTATTTTTCAGTTGACAAAGTTTTTGATGATAAGAACTTAACAATAGACAGACTTGAGTCTGGTTTGGTGGTTTCATTTGTAAACAGTTCAAACGTTTCAGCATTTGAAGGAATCCTTGCTCCAAAACAGACCTTTACCTATACAAAAGATATGGTTGGTGAAGAGAAGATTTTTGTTAATGGTTTAGAATCTTTGAGGATTAAGGTTATTAACGACCCTTGTACAAAGATAAATGAATCAGGCTATTATGTTGTGAATAATAGTAAATTAAATTACAATTCAACGTGTATGGTCATTGAAAATCAAAGTCAAGTGGTAATAAACTTTGGTCCTGAGATCATTGATGGTGATGGAAGTATTAATGGTAGTTTATCTGAAGATAGTTGTCCTATTGTGATACGAAATTCACAGAACATATCTTTAGAGAGGTTAAAAACCCAGGATTTTAGATATGGTGTTTGTATTTACAATAGTACAGTCACTTTAATTGGAGACGCAAGTTCTTACAATATAGTTGGTATTCTTGTAACAAATAAAAGCAAGGCCAAAATAGTTAATTTTATAATCAATGTGAGTAATTCTTCAGAAATTATTGCTGAGGATGATTCTATAGTCTCTTTAGTTAATGTTTCGATACCTACGGCAAAGCTAACTAGTGATTTTGAGGACAGTATTGTTAATTCTGTAAAGCAGGAACCTCCAAAACCAAATATTACTGGCTTGCTTGATATTGGACAATTTGTAGAATATACTCCTTCAGAGAAAAATAATAATGATTCCTGGGCAATAATTAAGTTTCATTATGATGAAGATATCTTAGATTACGTAACCACTGACAATATTAGCGTTTATGAATATAACGGAACTTTTGTTAATACCACTCTAACAACTTTTGACAATATTACAAATACTACAACAACAGAACAATTAGTTGGTTGGGTTAATGGTACTTGGAAGAGGCTTTATACTTTGGTTTCTCCATCTGAGCAATTGATTATGACTCTGAACTTATCTAATTTCTCAGTGTTTGCACCATTTGGATTTAAGAAGCCTCCAGAACCTCAACCTGAACCAGAACCTCAGCCTGTTCCACAGCCTACGCAAGGAGAGAGCTCAGGGCAAGGAGGAAGCCCCCAGCCTTCAGGAGGTTCAGGACAACCAACTCAAATTCCTATTGAAACCAATGAGGAAAAACCTAAATTTCCATTGCCTTTGACTTTAAAGTTGGAACTGCCAAAGAATGTAACATTAATGCAAGGTGAAGCAGGTTCATATTTCTTTAATTTAACTAACTTAGGTAATGCTACTGTATACAATTTAAGTGTTTTCCATGAAGTTTTGAAGGGATGGGATACCTCTATTCAGTTTATAGAGAACATTTCCCCTCAGACGAAAATAAATAGAAGTTTGGAGCTTTCGGTTTATGAGAAAGCGATTCCTAAAACATACTATGTTCCTGTTGTTGTTAACGTGACTATTGGTAATGAATCCAGGGAGGTTACCAGAAAACTCTTGAAAGTCATTGTCATACCTAGAGGTAACTTAAGCAGGCTTATGGTCTTAGAATATCCGAGAACTGTTGTTCTTGAACCAAATTCTAAGCAGGAAATAGCTTTCTTTCTAAAGAACATAGGTGATAGAAACTTACCTAACTTGACAATAAAGTATGAACCAAATCCTTGTATTGAATACATAAATGGCTCTGGATTTCTGAATTATTCCGAAGAAAAAACATTATTATATACTTTTAAATCAAAGGATGTTTCCAAATGTAAAACAGATTACTATCTGAAATTTTATTCCAATGGTAAATTAGTTGGTTTTGCGCCAATTACTTTTGTTGTCAAAAGGAAGAATTTGTTAATTAAATTCTTTGAGACCTCAGAGCTTAAGTTGTTCATAACTTTCATATTGCTATTAATTTGGACTCTAATAACTTATAGAGTTCATAATTCAAGAGGATAATCGTGATTAAAATGAAACTGTTTAATTTTAATACCAAAAAGAAAAATACCAATAATAATTCAGACCTCTTGGATATATTTGATTCTAACACAACAGAACAAAGTTCAGACTTTTATTCGCAAGATACAAACAGAAACACAGAACAAAGCACCTCTTCATTCTACGATAATCAAGATAATAGCTTTGAAGCGAATTCAGAATTTTACTCTTCCCATATAAAATCAGAGAGCAAGTCAAGTAATGAATCTAAACTGTCAAAATGGGTTGTTTATTTAGTTTATGCTATAGAAGCGTTTCTTTTAGCATTGTTTTTACACTATTTAATCTCATATCTTGCAAAGTGAGAGAACACTTCATTTGAGAAAATTAAATGAAATTAAATAAGTAACAACTTAAAATAACTTGAGATGTCAAATAAAAAATCTTAATTTTTGAGCGACTGGATTATAAAGCGTATCTTCTTTTTTAGTTCAACTAATTCATCAGTTGAGATTGTTTCTTTCTTATAACTTATAATGACCATATGATTGAAAAAATCAATTACTAAGTCTCTGAAGTCCTGTGGGATATCGTATCTTCTCTTTAATTCTTCAATTGCTTCTGAAAAAGAGTTTGCTTTAAGGTTGTACTTCAGTTTGATTTTAGTAAATAAATTGCCTGCTAATTTATGAAGGTTCTCTGATTTAATGTCTTCAGAAAGCATGCTTTGCAATTTCTCGTTGAATTCAATCTCATTTAAACTTTTATTGAACTTTGAAATATCCTTCCTAAATTTGATAAAAAGATACACTATCAGAGCTAAGTTAATCATTGACAGAATGTTGAATATTGATATGCTATTTACCAATTGGCCCACCTTTTTATTTTTGTAAAAAGTTATTTTCGAACGAACAACATAAATTTCTTTATCCTAGCTCTATTTAAATATTTGTTCTCACTCTGGGATAATTCTAACTAATATGATTTAACTGATAACTTTTTGTTCTTTTTTGTTCCTTTTTTGTTTTGTTCCTTCGTTTTGTTGCTTTGGTTTATATGTGAAATTATTAGAAAACAATATAAAGCACTTTGATTTTTTGTTTTGCAAAATGGCATTTGACCAAAGTTTAGATAAGGAATTGTTTAAAACAGAGAAGGTTTTTAACGGAACGAAACTTATTGTTTCTGTAATGAGTTATAATGGCGGCAGGCCCAAAGTTCAGATTTCAAGACAGAATTATGATTCTGAATCTGATAGATGGCAGTTTGCCAGAACTGGGAGATTTAATGCCGAGGAATGCGATGCTCTGATTGAGATGCTTAATGAAGCAAAACAGAATCTGTAAGTTTGGTTCTATTTTTATTGATTTTTTCTTTTGTATTTTATGTTGTGTCTTGGTTTTTTAATTAAGTTAATTGTTGATCTTATTTTAGGACTTTTCCGGTTTCTAAGAACCACAGGTATAAATCTAGTTCTCCTAAGCTTAGGTTTAGTTTTTCTGATAAGGTTTTTAGTTTTTCTTCTATTTGAAGATATTTTGTTTTTGTAAGGGATTTGGGCTTTTCTATTATTTTGTATTCTGCTAGTAAGTCAACTATATGAAAATCAATGATTGCAACATTAAGAAAGCCTGTGTTCCTTAAGAAATGGCTCGCTTCTTTGAGTCCTAAACCTTTGATGTGTTTTACTAACCAATTCCTTCTTTCAAGATCATCTTTTAGCGAGTATAATGTATCTTTTATATTTTCTTTGTATGCTCTTGCTTCAACGATATACTTTGCACGCATATTTGGGAATCTATGGCCCAGTTCTTTTAGGGTTTTTGCAAGTTGTTCTTGATTTAATGTGAGAAAGCCATTATTAATTTTTTCCTGAATCATAATAGAACGTTCAGCATTAAAATTGGCGGTCATCAAGCAAAAGCACAATTCTTTGAAGAACTCTACGTTAGATTTGTTCTTAAATGATTTGAATTCTTTTATTCTCTTTGAGATAACTTCTTTTGTGGGAGTGTTCTTTACTTTATTTATTTTCAAAAGCAACTCCTTGAATCCTTTTTCTTTTTCAATTTTGTCTGAGCGCATAAAAGATTTATTTTAAGGCTTTTATATTAATCTTGCTAAAAAGCTTATTTCTGCTTATTTTTTATATTTACCTATAACGAAAGATTTATAATTTTTGAAATTTACCATTTTATTATGACAACAAAAATTGGCATAATATCAGACCTTCATAATCCAAATTTTGAATCTTTGAAAAAAGCCGTAGAGATTTTAAAAGACGAGAGTATTGATGCTCTTGTTCTGAATGGGGACATCTATGAGAGCAAACTAGAGTCCCCTTATATGATAAACGGTTTTGCGGATTTTTTGAAGTACCTAAGGGAACAGGATTTTATGACTTTTATCCAGCCAGGACATAGTGAAACCGTTTCAGGTTCAAAATATGAAGCAATATTAGGGTTCAATTCTTCTTCAGTAATTTATGTGCCTAGAGCAAAGCAGAGGGCTTTTAAAGTTGGAGACTATCATTTGCTTTTTTTGCCGGGCGCAAGAATCAGTGATGGTGATCCTTCCAGGAATGTATTCTTTTTAACAAAGTCTTATCAAACAGGATACTATGAATGGGGTCCAGACTCTAATTTTTCTAGTTTAGGGATTTTATCAGATAATTGGAGAGAAGGAACTAGGTTTGCAATATTTAATATTGAAGATATTCGAACATATGCTAAAAAAATTAGCGATATTGAAAAGGCCGTTTTATTCTCGCATATCTCTCCAAGATTTAGTACAGATAAAGCAATTGATGTTTCGTATAGACCTTTAAACAATCTTCTTTCTTTGCCTCTGAATTATGGGGATATTGATTTAAAGGAAATAATTGAGGACACAGGAATAAACAAAGTGATTACTGGGCATTATCATGATTCTGTGCATAGAGCACACGATGGGAAAGAAGAACCTATTGAAGCAGGAGAATGGTCAAAAGAGCTTTTCTTTATGGCAAGTTATATGAATCAAAACAAGTTTGGCTTAATAGAATTAGATGGGGACAAGATTAGATATTACAAACTAAAACTTTAAATTTTATATTTTCAATTTTGATTTTATTTCAATCATTGAAAAGTTCTTTTAGGAAATATTCTTTTGATTTTCCTTTTCCTTTATAGAATTGTTTTGCATGCGCTACGATAAGAGCATGATACTCTTGAAAAATCTTGAAATCTTTAGGTAAACTATTTTCAAACAATTCTTTAATAGTATCATACTTCTCTTTTATATTTTGGATTAAGCCTAAATTGAAAAGCAATCTCCTTGTGTATGCATCTACGACAAAAGAAGGTTGTTTGTAAGCATACAAAAGAATACTATCTGCAGTTTCTTTGCCAATTCCTTTTATTGATAAAAGTTCTTCTCTTGAAGGTAATCCTTTTTTGTTTATGAACCATTCTGAAATTAGTTTTAATCGTTCTGCTTTCTGATTAAAATAACCTGCAGGTCTAATTGCTTCTTTTAATGAATCTTCGTTAGCATTAAGAATTGATTTTGGCGACAGCAAATTTTTTTCTTTGAGATTTATTAGCGCTTTTTCAACCTGGAGCCAGGAAGTGTTTTGAGTTAAAATCGCGCCAACAATTATCTCAAACTGTTGTTCAGGTGTTCTTGGCAAATCATAATTTTTAGGATGGTATCTTGAAATATATCTGTTCGTTTTTGCATCTTTTTCAATTAACGGCCACCAGCCTTGATAAGAATATTCTTTTAACAGCCTTTTATAGATTGCTAGAATGATTCCATTATTGTGATTGTTCTTAAAAATTCTATTATTTCTGTCTGAAACAATTGTCTTCTTTTCTTTGTTTTTTGTCATTTTTATTTTTGAAATCTTAGGTTATTTTTCTTTTTATCCTTTTTATGCATTATTTAATTCATGTTTCTTTTGTTTCCTGCCCTTGAGAATCTACTTAAAAATATATATTCTTGATTGTTTTTTATAAAACATCTTTTTCTTTGGCTAGAGTGGTTACAATTTTTTTTATATCATAAGCTCTTTTTTACTTGTAAAATGGCACTCCTAGACCAATTAAAAATCGCTTATTCTGAGCACCTTGTAAAGAAATATGTTAAGAGAGCAAGGGAATCTCCAGAAGAGATTGATGCTATTTTTAAGGATCTGAAGAAGTATAGCAATAATGAAAGCTTCTCTAATTTAATTGATTGGATAACTGAAAACCCTGGACCGAGGGAATTGTTTAAACGTATTTTTGAGAGGGATGAAAAGCAGGTTTATATGTTCTTTGAGAACCTTATTGTTCATAGTGGGTTGGAGTGGTTGTTAAAAAATAGCAAGATTGATTCAGAAAAGGAGTTTCCGGCGCCATTTAATCTTTTGATTAGTCCTACAATGAGATGCAATCTTCAGTGTGAAGGATGTTATGCGATTTCTTATGATAGGTCAACAGATATGAGCAAGGAGTTCTTTGATAGTATTCTAACCCAGGGGGAAGAAATGGGTATTCATTTTTATACTCTACTTGGCGGAGAACCTAGTTTGAAAATCAAAGAATTTGCAGATGTCTTTGAGAAGCATAATAAATCCATTTTTCAGATGTTTACGAATGCAACTGTTATGAACAGAGATGATGAAACATTGGAGACGCTTTTAGAGTTAGGAAATATTATTCCAGTGTTGAGTGTCGATGGTAGAAAAGAACATACTGATAAAATGCGAGGGCCAGGTGTTTATGAAGAGGTTATTTCTGTGGCTGAAAAACTTAAGGAGCGGAAATCTTTGTATGGAATCTCTTTAGTTTTGACTCGTGAGGACTTTGAAGTGTTGTCTGATTTGAGTTTTTATGATGAATGGATTGATAGAGGAGCTTTGTTTGGTTGGATATTTTTGTATATGCCTATTTCAAGAGGTTCTCATCCTGAATTGATGCCTACAGGTGAACAGAGAAAGGAAATGTACTATGTTATTCATGAGGTAAGAAAAAACAAACCTTTCTTCTTGATGGACTTTTGGAACGATGCTCCGGCTGTTAATGGTTGCATAGCAGCCAGGAGGTATGCTCATGTTACAAATGAAGGTTATCTTGAACCTTGTATTTTTGTTCATCAGGCTGTAGATAACTTGCACGAGAAGAGTTTAAAAGAAGCGTGGAACTCTGATTTCTTTAATGCGATAAGACTGCATCAGCCTCATACAGACAACTTATTGCAACCTTGTATGATTATAGGTAATCCGAAAGTTCTTCGAAAAATTGATGAAGTTTACAAACCAAAATCAACAGACGGTTACTCTGTGAATAGGGTTTTTAAGCTTAAAGATTTCTTTGATAATTATAGTAAGAATGTTGCACAGGTATTGGATCCTTTCTTTAAAGAGAAATACTCAGATGTTTATAAGAAATGGGAAGAAAAAGGAACTGCACATACAGAAGGTTTTGATAGAATCTGGCTTGAGCACTTGCCTGAAGATAAACAGAAAGAGATCAAAAAGAAGTATAAGCTTTCTGATTGAACGCCTGGGTCTTTATTTTTTATTTTTATTTTTAATATTTCTCTTTTATTTTTCTCTTTTATTAATTTATTAATTTCTATTTTTTATTAATTCGTTGTTCTCTTCTTGTAACTAAAAAAGTGTGACAAATTTTTATATTGTATGTGCCTTTATTTTCTAATATAGCACAACTACGCAAGTTTTTTAAATTTTGATTTATGAATACTGATTTAATATCGCTGTTTAAGATTGCTTGATTTTGTAATAATATTCCTTAGATAAAATAAATTAAAGGCAATTGGTGATTTTTATGAAAGATTTGATTGAGATAAGGTTCCATGGCCGTGGTGGACAGGGAGCTAAAAGCGCCGCTCAAATTCTTGCTGAGGCTGTAATGCTTGAAGGAAAGTATATGCAAGCGTTTCCAGAGTATGGTCCTGAAAGAACTGGAGCGCCAATGAAGGCTTTTGTGAGGATTAGTGAAAAAAAGATAAGAACCTATCAGCCTGTTGTAAATCCTGATTACCTTGTTGTGATTGATCCTAGTTTAATTGGGTTTAAGGATTTAATTATGGAAGGTGTAACAAACGAAACTGTGTTTGTGCTAAATTCTAAGAAATCTGCTGATGAGATTAAGCAGTTTCTTGGGTTCGATGGAAAAGTTTATGTGATTGACGCAAATGATATTGCTATAAGAAATATTGGGGTAAATAAGTCAAACATGCCTATGCTCGGAGCATTGGTTAAGGTTAGTAATCTCGTTGACATTAACAAAGTTATAGAAGTTTTTTCACAGCATTTTAAGAACAAACTAAGTGAAGAAGTTTTTGAAGGTAACATCAAGGCGATTTGGGAAGCTTATAATGGGGTGAACTTATGAAAAAAAGCTGGAAAGAAATTCCTGAAGGTGGGTTAATTGTTGAACCTCATACTTCTTTAGAAAATAAAACAGGTACTTGGAGAAGTTTTAGGCCTGTGTGGGACCCTCAGAAATGTATCCATTGTATGTTTTGCGTATTTTATTGTCCAGATAATGCAATTCCTATCACAAAAGATGATAAACCAAAACGATTGGATACGAATTTAGACTACTGTAAAGGTTGTGGAATCTGTGCGAATGTTTGTCCTACAAAAGCTATTGAAATGGTTGAGGAAGGTGATGACCAATGAGAAAAGCTTTAACTGGTGCTTATGCTGCTGCAGAAGCTATGAGACAGATTAATCCTGATGTTGTAGCAGCTTATCCAATCACTCCACAGACTCCTATAATGGAAAGGTTTGCTTACTTTGTAAATAATGGTTTGGTTGACACAGAGTTAATCAGAGTTGAATCAGAGCATTCGGCTATGAGTGCTGTTGTTGGAGCAAGCGCTGCCGGCGCAAGAGCGATGACAGCAACAAGTTCAGTTGGTTTGGCTTTAATGTTTGAAGTGGTAAATGTCGCGTCAGGGTTGAGGTTGCCTATAGTTATGAATGTTGTAAATAGGGCATTAAGTGCTCCTATTAATATTCATGGGGACCATTCTGATAGCATGGCTTGTCGTGATGCTGGCTGGATTCAGATTTATTCAGAGAACCCGCAGGAGGTTTATGAGCATACTTTGCTAGCAATAAAATTAAGCGAGGACCATGACATTTTGCTCCCATCAATGATTATGCAGGACGGGTTTATAACAAGTCATAGCGTTGAGCCTGTTGATGTGTTGGATGATGAAGTTGTTAAACAATTTGTTGGCGAGTTTAAACCTAAGCATAGTTTGCTTTTTGATAAGAATCCTTTAACTGTTGGCGCTTTAGAGCTTTACGATTATTTCTTTGAAACAAAGAGACAACAGGAAGAAGCAATGAATGTGGTTAAGCAGAAGTATTATTCTTATGCTGAAGAGCTTTCCAAACTTACTGGGAATAAGTATCCTATGGTTGAGAAGTATTTCTTAGATGATGCTGAGGTTGCTATTGTTGCACTAAACTCTGCGGTTTCAACAACAAAAGTTGTGGTTGATAGATTAAGAGCTGAAGGTAAGAAAGTAGGCCTGCTTAAAATCAGGCTTTTTAGGCCGTTCCCTTATGAAGAGGTTCAAGATGCTTTAAAGAATGTTAAGTTTGTTGGAGTTTTAGATAGGTCTTTTTCATTTGGTGCTGATGCTCCAGTCTTTGCTGAAATCAAGAATGCGTTGTATGATTTAGAAGTAAAACCTAAGTTGCAAAGTTATATATTTGGTTTGGGTGGAAGAGAACTGTATGAAAGAGATATTGAAAATGCGTTTAATCAACTGCTTTCAGGTGATGTCTCAAAAGAAAAGAGATACTTAAATTTAAGAGAGTGATAAAAATGAATATATATGAATCTGTCAAAAAACAAGATGCAATATCTCCAGGTCATAGGGCTTGTGCTGGTTGTGCAATGCCTATTATTGCTAAGACGATTTTGTCAGTTGTAGACGGACCTGTAGTTGTTTCAAATGCTACTGGTTGTATGGAAGTTACAACAACAATTTATCCGCATTCTGCTTGGAATGTTCCTTGGATTCACAACACTTTTGAGAATGCTGCGGCAACTTTGTCAGGAGTTGAGACTGCTTATAGAGCTTTAAAGAAAAGAGGCAAGATTACGCAGGATTTTAAGTTCATAGCATTTGGTGGAGACGGCGGCACTTATGATATTGGTTTGCAGAGTTTATCAGGAGCTTTAGAACGAGGTCATGATTTTACTTATGTCGTTTATGATAATGAAGGCTATATGAATACTGGAGGTCAAAGGTCTAGCGCAACGCCTTTCGCTGCAAACACTACAACAGACCCAGTTGGAAAAGTTAGAAAAGGTAAGCAGGAGTGGAGAAAAGATTTGCTTAAGATTGCAGCAGCTCATGGTATAAAGTATGCTGCACAGGCATCTATATCTAACATTCCTGATTTATTAATGAAAGCAAAGAAAGCTATTGAAACTAAGGGGCCAACAATCTTGTTAATCTTATCTCCTTGCGTTGCATTATGGAAGTATCCTACTGATAAAACAGTCGAAATTGCTAAAAAGGCTGTGGATTCTAATTTCTGGCCCTTGTATGAAATTGAAAACGGTTACATAAAACTAAATTACGACCCTAAGGATAGAAAGATACCAGTTGAGGAGTTTGTGAAACTTCAAGGGAGGTATTCTCATCTTTTGAAGGAAGAAAACAAACCTTTGCTTGAGAAGTTACAGAAGCAAATTGATGAAGAGTTTGAGAAGATCAAGAAACTTTCAGAATCAGGATTGCAGGTATTTTAATTTTGTTTTTCCCTTTTTATTTATGACATGACTCGTTTTGATCTTTTATATGTTTTTTCTTCTAAACTTTCTTAAATCTGTTGTGTTATCTCAAGAAAAGTTAATAAGTTTTAAATATGAATTTGTTGTAAATTTTAACCGATGAATTTATTTATACTCCTAGCATTGATCTATGTATTCACTTTTCTTGTAGGCATACTTTTTGAAAAAGTAAGAATTCCGTGGGTTTTCTCAGCTTTGCTTTTGGGTATTCTCTTTTCGATTTATAATCCCTTTTCTAGTGTAACCTCGTCCCAATCTTTTACAACCTTAGCAGAACTAGGAATGTATTTTATGCTGTTTATTATTGGTTTTGAGCTTGATTTAACTTCTTTTAAGAAACATTCTTTTTTTATCTTTAAAGCAACAGCATTTATTATTTTGTTTGCGACTTTCTTTGGAGCTTTATTATTTTATTTTGTATTTCATTATTCAATATTGATTTCAGTTCTGATAGCTCTTTCTTTTGCGACAGTTGGAGAAGCAATCCTGATTCCTGTTCTAGATGAGTTTAAGATGATTAATACAAAGTTGGGCCAAACGATTATAGGTATTGGAACGTTTGATGACATCTTTGAGGTTTTTACTTTACTTCTGTTGATGTTTCTTGTGGGCAAAAACTCTTCAATTCCTCACACCAATATTGTTTTAATCCTCTTATCGCTTTTTGGTTTATTCTCTTTGACGGTATGGTTAACAAGACTTAAAGAGAAAGGTTCAAAATTTTGGTTTACAGGAATAGAACAACTTCTTATCTTTGTGTTTTTTATATTCTTTATCTTTTTGGGTGTTGGAGAATATGCTCATGCTACTGCAATTGGAGCAGTCCTTTCGGGTATAGCTTTGAAGAATTTTATTCCAAACAAAAGACTGAAATTAATTGAGAGTGATATTAGAAGCATGGCCTATGGTTTTTTTACACCTTTATTCTTTTTTTGGGTAGGGAAGAGTATTACTCCGGGCTCAATTTTTAAGTATCCTTTACTTTTGCTTTTAATATTGGTTGTGGCAAACGGTGCTAAGATTTTAGCAGTTTGGATTGTTGGTAGAAATGAGATGAATGCAAAAGAGAGTTTGTTGTTGGGTATAGGTTTATTAACTAGGTTTAGTACTAGTATTATTGTAATTAAGATTTTGTTTGAAAGAGGACTCATTGCACAAATGTTATATTCGCTTTTAATAGTTTCCAGTGCTTTTTCAGTATTTGTTCCTTTACTCTTTTCCTACTTGCTTAATAAATGGGGAATGGTTCAACAAAGTAAGCATTTCATTAAAAAAAGGTAAGATTTTTTTAAAAGGTGTTTATGAATGTTATCGCACACAGGCTTAACAAGTGAAGAAGTTAAGGACAGATTAAAACGGTTTGGATATAATGAGTTAAAGAGAACTAAAAAACGAAGTGCCTGGAAGATTTTTATTTCTCAATTTACTTCTCCTTTGACTTTAATCTTGATAGCTGTAGCAATACTTTCTTTTGTTTTAGGGTATTTTCCAGGACAGGATTCTAATCTTACGGACACTATTTTAATTCTTGTAATTGTTGTAATCTCTGGGATCGCTGGTTTTATTCAAGATTACAAATCAGAGAAGACCATTGAAGCTCTGCAAAAGATGGCTGTTCCTAAGGCAAAGGTCATAAGGGACGGCACAGAACAAGAAGTATTAATGACAGAGATTGTTCCAGGAGATGTAGTCCTTTTGGATGCTGGAGATGTGGTGCCTGCGGATGCAAAACTTATTGATAGCTATGACCTTAAGGTTGATGAATCAATTCTAACAGGAGAATCAAGAGCTGTCCACAAAAATGTTGATGATGACGTTTATATGAATACACATGTTGTGAGCGGTAATGCTGTTGCAGTTGTGTTAAAAACAGGAATGAAAACAAAAATTGGTGAAATTGCAAGCAAGCTTCAACAAATTGAAGATCAGAAAACGCCATTTGATAAAGAGATTGATGTGTTCAGCAAAAAAGTTTCTTTAATGATTATTGGCATAACCGTTGTAATTCTTTTAGTCGGCTTGATTAAATATAATTGGTATACTTCTCTGTTAACTGCTGTTTCTTTAGCAGTTGCTGCAATACCTGAAGGGTTGCCAGCGGTTATTGTCCTTACATTGGCTAGTGCTGCAAAAACAATGTCTAAGAAGAATGCTTTAATTAGAAAACTAAATGTTACAGAGTCCTTAGGTTCTGTGAATGTTATTTGCACTGATAAGACCGGAACGATTACTGAAGGAAAGATGAAGGTAAGGGATTTCTATTTTGATAAGGTATATAATTTAGATGAAATAAGGAACGTTGATGAGTTTACGTTTAAAATAACAAATACTATCTTGAACTTTTGCAACGATGCAAAAAGTGTTTTTAAAGAAGATAAGAATGTTTTAATTGGCGATGAAACTGATGTAGCTTTTAAACAATATTCTGAGGACAAGCCTGTGTTTGATTTTCACAGAACTAAAGAAATCCCTTTTTCTAGTAAACGTAAGATGATGAGTGTGTTAGGTAAAATTGATGATGTTCAATATATCTTAACAAAAGGTGCCCCAGAGGTTGTAATTGAAAGGTGCGATTTTTATCTAAAAGAAGGTAAGGTTTTTCCGATATCCAAGGAAATAAAACAGCGAATCTTAGAACAGAACAAAGCTTTTGCTCAAGAAGGCAAAAGGGTTCTGGCTTTAGCATACAAAGATAACATAGGTTTTTCAGGAGTTTCAAATTTGGAAAACTTAGAACATTCTCTTGTTTTTGTTGGTTTAGTTTCTTTAAATGACCCGCCAAGGCCTGAGGTTAAAAAAGCAATTGAAGAATGTAAAAATGCGGGAATAAGGGTTATTATGATTACAGGAGATAATCCTGATACTGCTTTAGCCATTGCAAAAGAAGTTGGAATTGAAAGTCATGCAGCATTAGTTGGTACAGAGATTGATAAGTTAAGTGATTTTGAGCTTGAAGAAAAATTAAAGACAATTAATGTTTTTGCAAGAGTTGACCCTATGCATAAATTAAGGTTATTGGAAATACTTCAAAGGCAAGGCAATATTGTTGCAATGACTGGTGATGGTGTCAATGATTCTCTTGCTTTAAAGAAGGCTGATGTTGGCATCGCAATGGGAATTAAAGGAACTGATGTCGCTAAGGAAGCGAGTGATATGATTCTGTTAGACGATAATTTTGCTACAATTACTGTTGCAATTAAGGAAGGTAGGCGTGTCTTTGATAACATTAGGAAGTTTGTTAATTATCTGTTTGTATGTAACTTTGCCGAGGTTGGCGTATTATTTTTGGCAACTTTGTTCTTAACACTCAAAGAACCTGTGCTTTTGCCTGTTCATCTGCTTTGGATAAATCTTTTAACAGACGGATTGCCTGCACTAGCTTTAGGTGTTGACCCTCCTGTAAAAGATATTATGAAGAGACCTCCTAGAAAGATTAATGAACCTATAATTAATAAACAACTTATGACTTTGATATTTTCAATAGGAACAAAGAAAATGTTGCTGTTGTTTTTGACTTTCTTTATTATTTTGCGATTTGGATTACCAAGAGCAAGAACTGCTTTATTTACAGGGTTTATTCTTTATGAATTTGTGAGGATTGCGAGTATTAGAGCTCAGGAGAAACTTAATTTCTTTTCAAACAAATTAGTAGTTCTCTCATTAGTGTTTTCATTATTGCTCCAATTATTTGTAATTTACTCTCCTTTGAATAGGCTCCTTGATGTAGTCCCGTTAGGTATATTTGAGTGGGGTATTTTGATAATTGGCACTTTAGTTGGGTACATGCTGGCAATATTTATTACGAGAATTGTTGTAAAATACATCCCTGATTAATAACTTGATAATTAATGAGAATTGGATTTTTTAATTTATTTTTATTTTTAATTCTTAAATCTCTTATATTAATCTCTTATATTGCTTCGCCAACGAAGATATTGTGCTTTACTCTGATAAGCTTAACCTTTTGTTTCTCTCCGATTTTTTTGTTTGAGTTAAGAACACTTACCACTCTGTTTATTCCAGGGACTACTCCTAACATTTCGTTTCCAAATCTCCCAAAAGACCTTAATTCAACATCTATGACTTGATTTTTGTGGAAGGGTAAATCAAGGACTTTATCTTTTTTGATATCAAAATCAAACTTTGTTAGGTTTGTTTCATATTTTGATTCCCATTCTTTTAATTTGTTATAGAATTTTTCAAAAGAAATTTGTTTTGTTGGTCTTTTCCCAGTTTTGTATTCCAAGAAATTTTGTATTGCAACGGGAATGTCATTTTCTTTTCCGAACTTAACTATTTGTTCGATTTGGTCCTCATTAATTTTGTGCAGATAAACTGGAGCTATAACCACATTAATTTTTGTTTTTTTCTTTAGGTATAATATTGAATTGATTATCTTTTTACTATCATATGATTGATTATTCGAGAGAAACTTTCCTTTTTCAGTATCTATGCTGTTTAAGGAGATATTTACCTGATCTAAGTTTGCAGATTCGAGCTCTTTTATTCTCTCAATATCTAAAAGCGTCCCGTTTGTTATTAAGATAACTTTTTCAACTTTATTGTTTTGTTTTAGTTTAGAGATTAATTCAGGCAATTTTGCGTATAGCATTGGCTCGCCGTGTGCGTTTATTACTATTGTAACTTTGTTTTTCTTCAAATCAGCAAGTTTGAAAATTTCCTCAACTAAGTAATCTACTTCCACAACAAAATCATAGGCTCTTTTGTTCTCGTCAACTGAACAGAATATGCAATCCAAATTGCATCCGGTGATTGGTTTTACTTCAATCCAGTTTGTATTCCTGTCAACAATTCCAAACGCGCTATGACCGATTAGAGGAATTTCTGAGTTTTTGTTTATGTACTTTGTTTTCTTCTTAGTTATGCTGTTGATGACATAATCATTTATTTGAAATAATATTTCATTAATCAAGGCATTTAATTCTTGTTTATTCTCTGAGAATATAGCTCCATCTTTTACAGAAAACTTTTCTTTGAATTCTGAACTAATTTCAAATTCTCTATAAAAGATTTTGTATAGAAAAACCCTAAGTTTGTTGTTATTCAGTGAAAATTTTAAGTCTTGAAAATAATAGGAATGCATTTTGTTAATGGAGATTTATCTAATATATATTTATTTTCATGTTTTTATATTTGATTTTCTGGTTTTTCCCAATAATAAATTCCTCCTAAATCATCTTTGCTTTTATTAAAAGGCAGCATTAGAGTGAAGTTAAGTTCCTTGAGATTGTTGATAGTCTTTTTTATTTTATCTTCGCAATCTTGATAGTTAGAACACCATTTCTCTCCGATTGCTTGTTCGTAAAAAGGGGGAGAGATTTCTCCGTCATGTTTTGCAGTCGAGGGAATTATCGTATAAATGCATTCATTTTTGTTTTTCATTTCTTCAATATTTTCTTTTAATTTTAACTTTTCATAACTTGTTTCTAGTAAAAGGAATTTAGATTTATGTATTGATACAGATTCTAAGACTAAAGGATTATAATCCGTGATAAAAAGAAAGCTACATTTTTCGTTTAAATTTAATTTTAAATTCTTTATTTCAGATTCATTAAAAGGCAAATAAACTTTAGAACTGAAATTCTTGATTGAAGATGTTTCTTTAACGAATGTAATCGTTAATAGAATAAGAAAAAATAAAATTAATTTTTTAATTAATTGTGTGCTGATCTTTTGTTTTAGTTTCTCTATGACTTGTGGGAAGATTAAAGACATAAAATAAGTTGGATAGACAGTATATCTGAAGAACCCATCGACGAATCCAATATGCCAAATAATATTGTAGATTATAAAGAAGAAGGCAACATTAAAACCAAAAACTTGAATCTCCTTCTTTTTTATTCCTAAGATTAAGGATACTATGAAAATAGAAAAAACAATTGTTGAACTTAGTTCAAATGAACTTAAACTAGGTACTAAATTGAAGTAGAATCCTCGAATCATAAATAAAAGATTCTCTTTTGTTCTACTTGTTACATTGTATGTGAAGTGATAATATAAATAACTAAATATCGCTTTATTTTTGTTTACTGAAGGGAATGGCTTTGTGTAATCAAGAATGCCTGGTTGTGAATAAAATGCAGAAAGATTTGTCGCAAAGAACCAGAGAATGATTGTCAAAAATATTATTACGATGCTGATTACTGTTTTTCTTTTTAAATTTAATCTTTTTATCTTTACAAAAAAATCTTCAAATTTTAAATCAATATTATTAACGTACCAGTATTGTGCGATGAAGAATGGAAAGAGTAAGAAAATTTCGGTTCTGCTAAATGCCGCGCTCATGAACGAGAATATTGCGGCAATGGGTTTTTT
>JASKKU010000024.1 GCA_030154045.1 Candidatus Woesearchaeota archaeon | reverse complement strand
AGAAGATATGGCTCCTTGCAATTATTACAATTTGATACAATCTCTTCAACATAATCTAGAATTTTAAAGTAAAACCTATTTGAAGATTGAACAATTTCTTCTAGGCTAGGCTTTTCAAGACCTTTTTTAGAATAATCATCCAAAATTTTTTTAGCTTCGGAAAGGCTAATATATTGCTCAGTTTCAAAAATGGGTTTATATTGCTCATAATCCAAATCTTTATGAAGGATATCCAGCAACCTCTTTGTATTAATTTTCATCTTTTTTATAGTCACTCGTGCTTTTTTAATAAATGGACCGGGCGGGAATTGAACCCGCGGCCTCTGCTGTGCGAGAGCAGCGCTCTACTACTGAGCTACCGGCCCTGTAATAAAAAATATGAAATTGAAAGATATATAAATTTTACCATCTTTAGATGAATACACAAAAGATTAATCCTCTGCATTAGGATAAACATTAATATATAACTTAAAACAAAAATCTGCTAAAAGGCGATATTATGATCCCAGCCATCTTAAAAAATCTCTGCCCCAATTGCGAAAATGATATAACTTCTGAAAGGCTCAGTTCAGGATTACTTTGCGAAAAATGCCTTCCTAAATTAGTTAAAAAAGAAGAGGTATGCGAACATATTAAAGAGAATAAATACGACCTCTGTTCACTAAGAAAAAAATACAAAGAATGGGAACAAACATTTATAGATTTTGTTGGCTTTGAACCTTGGGATCTGCAAAAGTTTTGGACTCGAAAGTTACTGCTTAAAAGGTCCTTCGCCTTATTAGCTCCAACAGGAATAGGCAAAACTTCATGGGGACTTGCAACAGCCTTATATCTTACTAAAAACAATAAGAAAACATATATTATCCTGCCAACAAAAATCCTGATCCTACAGAGTTATGAAAAGTTAAAAGACAAAATAAAAGAATCTGATTTATTATTATTTGGCCTAAATGAAAACAAAAAAGAAAAAGAAGAGAAAAAGAAAAGATTAAAAGACGGCAATTTTAAGATTTTGATTACATCTTCAATGTTTCTTTACAGAAATATAGACTTAATTCCAAGAAACTTTGACTTCATATTTATAGATGACGTAGACTCCTTTTTGAAAACAGCAAAGAATATTGACAAAGCTTTATACCTTCTCGGCTTTAGTGAAGAGGATATAAACTTCACATTAAAGTACATCAAACTCAAAAAGAATAAACTAAAAGAAGTGCAAATCAGAGTATTGCAAGAAAAAGTAAGAGACATTTCAAAAAAAGCAAAAGGCACCATAGTTGTTTCATCAGCGACTAGCGATCCAAAATCTCAAAGAATACGACTGTTTAAAGAATTGCTCTCATTTGATGTGGGAAGACCCGTGGTCTATTTAAGAAATGTTGAAGATATTTTTGAAGAAGTTAAAAACTTGGACAATGCACTAATAGAAAAAACAAAGAAATTTGGAAATGGCGGCCTTATTTTTGTCTCCTCAGACTTTGGAAAAGAGCATATTCCATATATCAAGGACCTTCTAGAAAAACACGGGATCCCAGCTGAAAGTTATGAAAATTTGACTCCAGAAGTTTTAGATAAATATCAAAAAGGGAAGATAAAAGTACTTATTGGAATTTCATCTTACCGAAACCCTTTAGCAAGAGGGCTAGACCTGCCCGAGATTATAAGGTATGCAATTTTTTATGGCGTTCCAAAAATTGTTGTCAACCTTGATATAGACAATAATGTAAAACATCTCTTACTAGTTCTATCTTCAATAAGGTCTCTAATTGCAAGAAATAAAAATCTTGTCCAAACAAACACCATAGAGCACTGGATGAAACAACTCAAGAAATACTCTCTAATGACAAATCCTCCTCTTGAAAAAATTAACGAATTGAGGGAAACGATAAAGGAATTTATTCTTTCACAAGAGATCTATGATCTAATCAAAAATTCTAAAGATATTTCAATACAAAAAGAAAAGGATAAGTGGCTTCTCGTAGTTTCTGATATAACAGGTTATCTTCAAGCATCTGGTAGGACTTCGAGACTTTATGTTGGTGGAGTTTCAAAAGGTTTAAGCTACATACTTGTTGATGACAAAAAAGCATTTAATAATCTTGTAAGAAAAAGCAGGTGGTGGTTTAATGCCGATATAACATTCAAAGAAGCAAGTGGTGTTGAGATTGACAAGATATTAAACCAAATAGACAAAGATAGAGAAAAAATAAGAAAAAAAGAGGGTAAAAGAGATGACTTCTTGAAACCTGTTTTAGTTATTGTTGAATCACCCCACAAAGCGAGGACTATTGCCAATTTCTTTGGGAAACCAATTTCAAGAAATGTAGATGGACAAGAGCTTTTCGAAGTAATCACAGAAGACAAATATCTAGTTATAACTGCATCGCTTGGGCATGTTCTGGACTTGAATAAGGAACTAGGTTACTTTGGTGTTATTGAAGATAAGAATCGAAACTTTGTACCGGTCTATGAACCCCTGCAGGATAAAGAAAGAATAATTGAAGGTATAAGAAACACAAGCAAAGAATTTGATATGATACTTCTTGCAACTGACCCAGATACCGAAGGAGAAAAGATCTCTTGGGACTTGAAAAACTTGTGCATGCCTTTTGTGAAAGAAATAAGGAGAATGGAGTTTCATGAAGTCACGAAGAAAGTCATACTTAATGCTTTGAAGAAATCAAGAGATGTCGATGAGAATCTTGTCAAAGCACAGATAGTTAGAAGAATTTCTGACAGATTGGTTGGTTTCGAATTGTCGCAACTTTTGCAAAAAGTATTTTTACAAAAGTCCTTGTCTGCAGGGAGAGTTCAAACACCGGTTTTAGGATGGGTTATTAAGAGAGCAGAAGAAAACAAAAAAAGAATCTATGCTGTTGTCATAAAAAAAGATCTTATTGAGATAAAGTTTGAATTTGAAGACAAAAAAGAAGCCAAAAAGTTTTACGACCATCTAGAGTCTATACAGTTAATAAAAAAATCAGAAAATATAGAAGAAAAACCCCCTTTACCGCCTTATACTACAGATACAATCTTAAAGGACGCTTCTAGCAAATTCAAGATTTCTGTCCAGAAGACCATGACCATCCTCCAAAACCTATTCGAAAGAGGCTTTATAACTTATCATCGCACAGATTCAACAAGAGTGTCTGATGCTGGCGCAAATATTGCAAAAGAATACATTGCTGAGCAGTTCGGGGAGGAATATTTCTTTAAAAGAACTTGGAGCGAAGGAGGGGCGCACGAATGTATAAGACCAACAAGAACCCTTGATATTGAAGACTTAAAATCTATGATTTACTCCGGAGAATTGCAGGGTTTTACATCAAACCACTTAAAAATTTACGACCTCATATTCCGCAGATTTGTAGCGTCCCAAATGCGAAATGTTAAATTAAAAAGTTGTAAATTTATGGTTAATGCTCTTAACAAGACCCAAGAGATTAAAACATTTGAAGAGATTGTTCAAGATGGCTTCAACCAAATATTTCCTATAAAACTTGTTAAGTTAAATGAAGGACATTTAAATATTAACGACTCCAAACTTTTCTATACTATACCAAAGGTGCCTTTATTTACACAAGGTTCACTTGTAGAAGAAATGAAAAAACGTGGACTTGGAAGACCTTCAACTTATGCAACAATAATAAATAAACTTCTTGAAAGAAGATATATCATTGAGAAAAAAGGCTACCTTATACCTACTTCCTTAGGAAAAAGAGTTTATGAGTTCTTAACTTCCAATCCTGAAAAATTTAAATTCGTAAGAGAGGATTTCACTAGAGAACTTGAAGAACTTATGGATAAAGTAGAATTAGGCGAAGAAAATTATCAAGTGGTACTAAGGAATTTATATGAAGACATAAAGTTGGTTTAGTATTCACGAAAACTTAAGTTATAAACCAAGAATAAAAGATAATTTTTTATGCTCCTACAAACACATCCTAAAAAAGGTACTAAAAAACTAAAAGATTTTACCTTAAAATGCAAAATAAACAAGAAGCAAAAGGCGTGTATATTTTTCATCCGGTGAAAGGAAAATGCAGATTAAACTGCATCTTCTGTTTAAAAAACGATTCATCCCGTGAAGAGATTAAAAATGCAATAAAAGATGAGATTAATGCCTTAAAAGAATATTCTAAAAAGTTTGTTCTCAAGAAGATACATCTTTCAGGCAATGACCTGTTAGATTTTGTTAATGTACCAAAATTAATTGAAATAATTAAGAAAGAACTTCAGTCATCAGAAATAACTTTTAGCTTCGAAACACACGGCATTGGATTGACTAAAGAATATCTAATTAAACTAGTTGAATCGGGTGTAAGATCGTTTGGATTTCCACTTTATGCTCCTAAAGCAGAACTCCATGATAAAATTGTGGGGTATAATGGCGCATTCAATTATATCAAAGGATTATTAAAAACAATAAAAGAAAATGAAAACCACTTCAAATCAAAAGGCGTGAACTTCAGAATTAATTCTCTGATTTTAAAACAGAATCAAGAATACCTGCCTCATTTAATTTATTATTTAAAAGATTTTACAAGCGAAATTATCTCAATAATGCTCGCACTGCCATCACATGATGAAGTAACATTAAAATATCATCCGCATTTTCAAGATTGTTATCCTGATTTAAGCAACCTAAAAGATAAGCTGATTGATACCATAAAACTCTCCAAAAAATATCATCTTGAGTTGATTTTATTCAATATCCCTTTTTGTTTATTTTATGATGGCACTTTGAAAAATATTGGTTATTTTAGGTCAAATATTGCAGAGATTTACAGCCTCAAAGAAGCTAACAACCTAAGACAGAATCGTGAACTTAACGCATTTAAACTTGTTTTAGTCAATGAATGCAAGAAATGCACATTTTTCTCGCAATGTTCTGGAATTTATCAAGTTTATGTTAAAAATGAACTTTTCAAACCCAAACCAATAACATTATCTAATATCCTAACACATCTTAAAATCGCAACTTTTTTAAATAATCCTCTTTTTCTAGCAAATAAAAAAAGGTGAACTAAATGGTAAAACGAGTAGGCACTTCAAGGACAAAAACCAGGCATAAATTTGCAAGAGCTCTTAGAGAAAAAGGGAAAGTATTCATCACAAGATTCATTCAAAAGTTTGAGGTTGGCGACAAAGTAGTTTTAAAAGCAGATCCTTCTTATCAAAAGGGCTTATATCACGCAAGATTCCACGGAAGAGTCGGCACAATAAAAGGCAAGCAAGGCAAGAGTTATCTCGTAGAAATAACTGACGGTCCAAAGAAGAAAACCTTGATTGTTGCTCCAGTTCATCTAAAAAGATTGAAGGTGGAGTAATCATGGTAGAGATTATCAAAAAAGAACCAATTACTAGTGCTGAATTAAGAAAAGAAATAGATAACTTGAAGAAGAGAGACAAAGAATTGAACTTTAGAGCTGGAAAAGTTGAAGAATACTTAAACGAGACCTTACAAATAAAACCTGAAGATGCAATTAAATTAAAAGAAGAATTAATATCATTAGAAATCCCAAGATTAAGAGAGATCCATATCGTAAAACTCGTTGATACACTGCCTTCAAAACCCGAAGAAGTTGAATCAGTATTAGAAGCTTATCCGATAACTATTAGCAAAGACAATCTAAAAAAGATAAGCGAAGTGATTTCAAAATACTTGCCAAAGAAGAAAGAGAAGAAATCCAAGAAATCAAAAAGCAAAGAATAAATCGCAAAAAATATAATTGCTTTCCAAATTTCTTTTTTTTATGAGCAAAATTTTAGATTTGAATTCTCAATCTAATTTTGATGAGATAATCAATTTGTGTGCAAAGTTAATACAACAAGATAAAGTCTTAATCTTACCAACAGATACCATTTATGGATTGTGCGCAAATGCCTTTAGTAAAAAAGCTGTAGAAAGAATATTCTCAATAAAAAAAAGACCATCAAATAAACCACTCATCGTCTTAATCTCAAATCTAAGGCAATTATCTTTGTTAACGAACGAAATACCTAAAGATGCTATTCTTTTAATTGAAAAATTTTGGCCAGGCCCTCTAACCTTAATATTCAAAAAGCACGGAGAAGTGTTCAATGACTCAAAAAACGAATCAAAAACAATTGCTGTAAGACTGATAAATGATGATTTCCTAAAGCAAGTAATTGAGAAATCCAATCCAATAGTTTCAACAAGCGCGAACATTTCTGGGAATGATTTCCCATTGCATTTTTCAGACATAAGCAAAGAGTTGATAAACATTGTTGACTGCATTGTTTTTAGAAAAGAAAAACTATTGAACCACGAATCAACCATTGTTTCTGTCGTAAAAAAACCATTCAAACTTATTAGAGAAGGAGCCATTTCTTTTGACGAAATCTCAAAGTTTGTAAAAATTGAAAAATAAAAAAGATTTATCTAAACAACACCATCTTCATTTTTACTGGCTTATCGTATAATGCCACACGCAGCTGGTCTGATAAAACCATTGAACTCCAGTCAGGCGTCTTCAAAACAGGTGCTGAGACTTTAACTTCATTATTGTCTTCGCTAGTTTCTAAAACTGAACCATCACAACATACAAAAAGGGTATTGCCTTCGCTATGACCGCCTTTCTCCTTACCGTCACATAAATCTAAAAGCAAACCAGACATCTTACAACCGTTGTAACCTGCACAACGTGCATCACATTTGTTAGTATCGCCCCAGGTGCAATCAGAATTACAATTCTCAGCCAATGCTGAACCTAGCAAAGTAATATGGGTGGTTATCTCAGTATCACTCATGCCTAAATTTATGCGTAGAGGAATGATTTTCTCATTAAGACCTGTTTCCTTAGGAGGCACAACGTGAATGTTATACTTAAAGCCCTTATTTAGATAAAATTCTGCTTCACCAGATTCGTCTGTGAAGGCTGTCCAATAATCTCTTGGAATCTCAAGGTCAGGACGATACTCTGTATTGAAATAAAATGTCACATTTGCATCTTTAACACGATTTCCTTCACTATCTTCAACAATAACCTTAACATGCATTTTTGAACCTGGCTCTGGCATTAAATCTGTAAAATCTGCAGGGTATTCCACATTTCCGTCGGTTTTCCACGATTCCCTTTTAATATTTGGTGGATAACCATAATCGATCCAACCATTGCAATCATTATCAATACCATCTAACATATATGAGAGATCACGCTTTGCAGCCTCAAATTCACTAGCACCACATTTGAAATCACCGAGTCTTCTTCCAACAGGAGTTGATGAAAGCCCAGTTCTTGAGAAATTCAAAACACTAGGAATAAAATCTTCTGTATTTGGAACACAAGCACCTGATCTGCAAACAGTATCATCACTACATTCAACAAACTCACCTAAAGAATTACATCCTTTAGAGTCATCTTCACAGCTACCTCTATTTGCTAAGTTTAAACAAACTACTGCATAGGAATTATCATCAAAAAGACCTTCATCTTTAATAAGAGAACATTTACGATAATCGCTAGAACCTGAAGGACATTTCATTGCTGAAGAACTACAAGAATCCGTACCTGCTTTAAAGTAAGAATCAACACAACAATCTTTTGTTTTTATACACGCCCTTACATAATGATTCTCTGCCACAGTACAGATCTTCCAAAAAAGGATCTTATAACATTTTGAAGGGTCATTATCAGCTAATTTGTATCCTAGATCAACATATCCTGAAGGACATTTAGATGGCTCGCTGTTTTTAGAATAAATGAATTTAACATCTTCAACTTTACAAGTGGATAATGCTCCACTAGATTTACTTGATTCTAATAAATAACTCTCTGGAGTAAGTTCAATCAAATCATCATCACTACAACCATTTTGGTCATTATCAATATTATCGTTACAATTGTTGAAGTTTGGATACTTGCTTAAATCTACGCTCCAGGTCTTGTTAAAGTAATAAAACAGGTTGCAATAAGATAAGTCTCTAGGATTAAAGTCACTCCAATTACAACCTAAAGCAGGATACCAACCTTCTGGAATTACTTCTGGATTTCTAATAGGCCTATCTCTACCAACTTCAATATACCAATCCATATTATCATAAACTGAATTAGAAAGACTACAATCACTATCAAGATTATCACCTAAACCATCACAATCGGTATCTAAATAATCAAAACAACCACACAAACTACCACAACCACTACTGGCATTAGAGAAATATTGTTCTCCCACACGATAATGCTGGATATTATATAGTGTAAAATCATCAACCCATCTGAAACCAAACTCTTCATTACCTACTAAAGTGTAATTAACTCCATCAATTATTTCCTTAGAGCACACATCATCTCTACTTACTGGCACTTCACTAATCTCTCCAGAACCACAAACGTAAATTTTACACAAACCATTTTCATCACAATCAACTGTTTCTTGACCCTGTTCAATACATCTTCCGTTAACATCTACGCAATCTGTAGCGGCATCACAACAGGCATCCTGAAAGCCAGCATATGGATAATTGAAAGTCTTGTAATACTCGTTAGGGTCATCACCACAACAACCAGAAACATCTCCGCCAATGTCTAAACGACCCTCGTTTTTAATGTTAACATACTCACAAACACATTTTCCATCTAAAGCATAACAATCTTTTTGACCTATTGCAGTCTCATTAATACAGTTCAACCCATAATCATCTTCGTCATCGCAATCCAATTCTTGACAAATATTCGCAGCACACATCTTATTTGAAGGAAGCTTTACACACGCACCTGATACACATACTTCATCTGAATTACATAACCAAATACATCTGTCTTGAGATAAATCATAAGTTTGACAAGGACCACAAAAATTATCAGAATTGATTATACAAGTACCATCCTGACAAACTTCGCCTGCTGAACAACTACCACAGTCTAAAGTTTGACCACAAGCGCTAACAGTACCACATTCACGACCTGCACAAGAAGGAGGTGTACAA
>JASKKU010000008.1 GCA_030154045.1 Candidatus Woesearchaeota archaeon | reverse complement strand
CAGACTCAAGCTGGTTGTTATGGTTCTTAACTATTTTAGTTTGGATAGTCATAACTCATTTATTCGTTTCCGTAAAAGTCAAACAAAAGGCTTTCCTGTTTGCCAATTTTGAAGCCCTTAAAAAAGTCGTGTTTGAAGAAGTCAATGAACCTAAAACAAACAAAGTTAATTTGTCTTTGGATTTATTGTTCTTAAGATTGTTAACCTTGCTATTCTTAATCTTATCTTTATGCCATCCTGTTGTATGGTATGAAGGAGATGTAGCCAATAGAAATTATGTCCTTGCTATTGACTCTTCAAGTTCAATGTTGGCAGACGATATGAATCCTAACAGGTTTGAGGTTGCAAAAACTCACAGCAAATTCCTTATAAACAGATTAAAATCAACTAAATCCAAAGTAGGCATAGTTTCTTTTGCAGGTTCTTCAATAATCGTTTCTGAGCTCTCTGATGATTACGAAAAACTAAAAGCCAAGATTGATTCTTTAGATATCTTAAACATTCCAGGAACAGACCTAGGCGAAGCTATAATAACCTCAGCCAACCTTCTGCAGACTGAAACCAAACCAGGAGCCGTAATTCTAATAACTGACGGCAGGTCAACTGTAGGCACAGAATTAGAACAAGCTGTATACTATGCTAAAGAGCTAAAGATTCCAATTTACACAATCGGTATAGGCACAAAAGAAGGCGGCAAGTTTATTCCTGATGGTTTTACCAAGCTTGATGAGGATGAACTAAAACAGATTGCTGAACAAACCAACGGCAAGTTCTTTAGAGCAGAAACAAAAGATGATTTGGGAGAAAGCTTAAAAGAAATTGTCGAAACAGAAAAAGGTTTAGTTCCTCTAGATTTAACAATTCCCTTCATGCTTATAGGCCTAATACTTTTAACAGTTGAATGGGGCTTACTAAACACAAAGAGGAGAACGCTACCATAAAACAAAAAGATTTATAAATCATATTTTTTCCTCTAAGTTCTATAAGGGGCGGTAGCTCAGCCTGGGAGAGCACATGGCTGAAGACCATGGTGTCCGGGGTTCAAATCCCCGCTGCCCCAGTTTTTTCTAAAGTTAAGAATTATGATTTTTTATTCTCAGCTAAAGGTTCAAGATAGTTACACTTTGGATAATTAGAACAACCGAAGAAATAACCATGGGGGCCTTTTCTTAAAACTAAAGGCGCTCCGCATTTAGGGCATTTCTTTGATTTAGCCTCCTCCTTTAAAATATTCTGTTCTTCCTCACTTTTATTCTTCTTAGGACAATTAGGATTAATGCAAGTAACTACAGCCTTGTTTTTTCCATATCTTATTTTTACTAGAGGATACCTACAAGCATCACAAACCTTATCTGTAGGCTTTACATTTGCATTTTTCGGCAAACTTAATGTGAACTTACATTTAGGATACCTGCTACAAGCCAAAAACTTGCCAAACTTCCCATCCCTTAAAACAAGCGTTCCTTCCTTACATTGTGGACAAGTTCCAAAAGAGTTAGCTTTCTTATTTGTCTCGATAAAAGATTGCTTCAATTCTTTTCCAATATCATTCTCTTTCTGTTTGAAATCAGAAAGAACCTGTTTTAGAACCTCTTTTGATTCATCTATCAGCTCATCTGCCTTCTTTTTCTTTTCCCTAATCAAATCCATCTGTTCTTCAAGATGACCTGTAAGTTTAAAGTCCACAATTTTAGGCGAATACTTTTCCAATACCTTTACAGTTGCAATTCCAAAGTCTGTAGCTTCAATAGGATCATTAATTATATAACCCCTTTGGTAAAGAGTATCAATGATCTGAGCTCGCGTTGCTTTAGTTCCAAGGTTATGCTTCTCCATCTCTTTAATCAAAGAAGACTGAGTAAACCTTTTTGGTGGCTTAGTTTCCTTCTCTTCTAACACGGTTTTTTTGTTAAAGAAAGAATCTCCTTCTTTAATTTCTATAAACAAATCCTCATCAAGCCTAAGGTACTTCTCATAAATCTCAAACCAACCCTTTTCCTTAGTTCTAGTAGCGCTAAAAGCAAAAGGTTCTCCATTAATATCTATTTTCACTGATAACGTTTCTCTTACAGCAGGTTCAGAGAAAGTTGCAAGAAATCTCCTAACAATCAAATCATAAAGTTTCATCAAATCATTGTTTAAATTCTTAGGAATAATACCTGTAGGATATATTGCTGGATGCGCGGGGTCATCTTTTTTTCCATTATGCGGTTTCAACTTCTGGTTTTTCAATAGCTCTTTAGCCCACGAAGAATAATCCTTGACAGAAGATAAGTTGTTGAGTATTGCTTTAAAATTGATTGAAGAAGGCAATTTTTGAGAACTTGTTCTAGGATATGAGATGTATGAGGAAAGATAAAGCTGTTGCGCCAATTCTAAAGTTTTCTTAGGACTAAACCTAAAAGCAGCGTAAGCCTCTGTTTGTAAAGTGGTTAAGTCAAAAGGATACGGTGGCAAAACTTTCTTGGAAGATTTTTTGACTTGAGAGACAATGCCATTCTTGTTTAAAACCTTGTTATAAACTTCTTTAGCCTTATTTTCCTCATCAAACCTTCCATTGGTATGCTGAGCTTTAATCTCTTGTTTGTTTATCTCACCAACAACAAACAATTCCCAGTATTTTTTCGGCTTGAAGTTTTTAATCTGTTCCTCTCTATCAACAACTAATTTTAAAGTAGGACCTTGAACTCGGCCTATGCTCATAACTTTATAGATTCCAGCCTTTTTTATTGAAGACATCAAAGCCCTTGACAGATTTATACCATAGAGCCAGTCAATCATATGCCTTGCCAAACCCGCATTAGCTTGACCCCAGTCTAAAGTAGGCATAGCATTTTCAAAAGCTGAAACAATCTCAGGTTTTGTTAATGTGGAGAACTTCATTCTTTTAGCATCTTTTTGACCGCAAGCAAATCTAAGAATATTGTAACCAATAACTTCGCCTTCAGTATCATAATCGCAAGCAATAACAAAATCAGAAGCGTTTTTTGCCAATTTTTTTATAACTTCCAAGAACTGCTTAGTATGTTTCATCTCTTTATTTATTTCATAAAGAGGGAACCACTTTATATCAAACACAGGATATCCTTGAGTTTTTGTATCCTCAGCCAAAGAATACAAATGGCCTGCAGCCGAAACAACAACTATTGGATTACCCTTGTGCTCTAGTTTAAAATACGAGACCTTTCCCTCTTTAACGGTTTCAACCTTTCCTGTTGACAAGAAAGTAGCAATCTTTCTGGCAGCACTCGGTTTTTCTGCAATTATCAAAGTATAACCCATTATGAAAGAGTATTTTGACATTAAGTTTAAAAACTTTTTTTATTAAGACTTATAAATACTAACAAAAAAATAAAAAGATTCAAAAACTTTCATGAAAGAGAGGACAAAGAATGGACAATAACAATTCTGAATTAAAGAAATCATTAAACCTGCCAATCTTAATAATTCTTGCTATAACTTCAGTTATGGGCTCAGGCATATTCTTTGTTCCTGCTATTAGCGTTCAGATGAGTGGCGGAAGCGCAGTAATCTCTTGGATTTTGGTTGGGCTGTTAAGTATGGTTATTGTACTATACTTCGCAGAACTTGCCAGTATGTTTCCTTCAATTGGTGGAGTTTATGAATTCGCGAAACAAGCTTACAACCAATTTACAGGTTTCTTAATAGGTTGGATAGAATGGATCATAGGAAACCTTACTACTGCAATGCTAGTTGTCTCAGCATTGCAATACTTCTTCCAGCAAGAGGTTATTGTTCTTTTTAATATTCCAATTAACGCTAGTTTGTTCAAAATTGTGCTCGGCATACTAATTCTGATATTATTTAATTATGTTGCTTTCAGAGGAATCGAATTCAGTTCTATGTTTGTTATGTTTTTTGGATTATTACAGCTTATACTCATAATTGCAGTTATCATAGTCATCTTTTTTTCAGGAAATTTTTCGTTATCCAACTTTAACCCTTTCTTTCTTTCCAACAACTTCAAAGCAAATTTTACCAACCTGTTTATAACTTTGATATTTATCGCAGATATTTTCTTAGGAATGGAAAGCGTTTTTTCATTATCCGAAGAAACAAAAAATCCTTCAAAAGTTGTGCCTAAAGCAGTAATCTGGGCTCAAATCATATTATCTATTGTATCTATACTTTCGCTTGTTGTAATCATAGGCTACTTCGGTGTTGCTAATTTAAGCAATTCTGCTCTTCAAGAAGAAAATCCTGGCTGGGTCTATCAAAAACTGGGTTTTGATTTCTTGGGGGAAAAAGGTTCACAACTACTTTCAATCCTTATTTTTCTAAGCATACTTGGTTCAGCTGCTGACTGGATAGTAAGTGCTCCAAGGTTGTTAATGGCTATGGCAAGAGACAAAGTTTTCATTCCACAATTAAACAAGGTACACCCTGTTTACAAAACACCTTACCGTGCTATCATTTTCCAGAGTATAATTATGATTTTATTTACATTCATAGGCTTAACAAAATCAGGTTATGCCACCTTAGTTCAAATCCTTATGCCTTTAAGCTTTGCTATGATTAGCGCGATGTTAATTGCAGTCACATATTTAAGAATAAAAAAACCTAACTTAGAAAGGCCATTTAAAGCACCAGCAGGCAAGATTGGACCTTTAATCACTACATTTATTCTTATTCTGATTATCGCAGTTTGGATAAAATATCAAGCAAATGCTACCATATTATTTAGCGTTGCTTTATCCTTCATTTTAATTGGGTTCCCATTCTATCTATTAATGCAGTTATACAACAATCCAAAGCTAAAATCTTTTTTTAATGAACACCTCACTAAAACTTACATTCTACTAGAATCTGTTAATCTCCCGAGAAAGATTAGAAAAGAAATCATTACCCTAATAGGAGATTTAAAGGACAAAACTATTGTAGAATACGGTTGTGGTGTTGGAACCTTAACACAAGAACTAATAAAACATGCTGATGCTACCTCCAGAATTATTGCGGCTGATCAAACAGAGAGAAATTTAGAAATTGTTGAAGACAGGATAAGCAAGATTCAATTAAACAAAGAAATCCTAGTTTACGACTTTTATACAATACACGACCCAAATCTTGAACTTAAGTTTGAGGAAAAAGCAGATGTACTAATATTCAATGGAATACTTGATTCAGTTAACGACTTAGACGAATTTTTAAAAAGAGTTAAGATGAAACTTAAAGATTTCGGCCAGATTTACTTTATAGAATTCTGTGATTTGTTTGGATTTTTACCAAATCCACCATATTTAAGCAACGAACTCGAATTAGAACAAAAATTCAAGAATAACGGTTTTGTTGTAAGGCTCGTTAAAAGGCCTGGTTTCTTATGGAATTATCTAATAATCTACGGTTTCAAAGTAAGGCCTGATTATAAAAACAAAAGAGAAGAGATAAATATAATCTAAACAGAAATAAAAAAACAACTCTAAATTTATCTTGAAGCGTCAGCCTGCTTCTCTAGCTCAACTTTCTTTGAAATTGCGAAAGAACTTGGGTCTAGTCTGTAAGCAGCTAATAGTTCCTCAGCTAAACACTCTGCCAAGGTTTTCTTAGATTTGAAACTCCTATTGTAAGTTCCAATAACAAAGTTTCTCAAAGCAAGGTCAACCCTGCGTTGAGGAGCGCACTCAACAGCTTTAGGATATCTTGCACCGCCATACTCGATTGAAACAATCTCTTCTCTAGGCGCAGCATTCTCAACAGCTTTAACCAAAACTTTGATTGGATTCTCTCCAGTTCTCTGTTCTAGTATCTCTAAAGCTCTATAAACAGCATTATATGCATTAGAGGTCTTACCAACAGCGTGACCTGATGTAATTTTGTGCTTCTTACCTCTATGACCTGGAACAAAGAGTTTGTTTATTAATCTCTCAACAATTGATATCTTTGACTTGTAGAACCTTAAACCAGCATACCTTGCTCCGGTTTTAGGCACAAACCTTGGAGTTAAAGTAATATAAGCTTTTAAGCCAGGATCCTCTACTTCAATTCCTTCAATACCCCACCTATTAAAAAACTTAACTTCGGATGACATTTTCTAATTTTGAACGGGTAAATGCGGCATTTTTAAATTTTTTCTTTTTTTTAAGGTTATGACGAACGAGACAAAGTCAGAGTTATTTTATCAAAATTAGGTTCTATGTGAGTCTGAGGAAAAATCATAGTTACTATAAATTGACACACTATCTACTTAAAAAGATTAAAAAGAACAATTTATAAAAGTTTTAGGAAGCATATATAAGTTATGAACATTAAAGAAACTAAAAAAATTGCAAATAAAATTTTTGGTTGGTTAAGTGACAGAGAAGGGGAATTGCTTTTTAATCTTGCAAAAAACTGTAAAGGAAGGGGAGTAATTGTCGAGATTGGCTCTTGTAACGGAAGGTCTACAGTCTGGTTGGCCAGCGGATCTAAAAGCGGGAACAAAGTTAAAATTTATGCGATTGATCCACATTCTACTCCTTCCAAACACCAAAAAGGTAAAAGAAACAAGTCTTTTGAGGAATTTAAAAAAAATATTAAAAATGCAGGAGTAGATGATATAATCATCCCGATTGTTAAAACTTCTGAAGAAGCGGCAAAGACTTTTAATAAACCGGTGGAACTTATCTTTATTGACGGCGATCATAAATACGAATCAGTTAAATTAGATTTCGACTTGTGGTTCCCTAAAGTTATAAACGGAGGAATAATGGCTTTTCACGATACTCTTAGCTGGCCTGGTCCTAAAAAAGTAGTTGATAATTTTGTTTATAAATCAAAACACTTTAAAAATGTTAAATTCGTTGATTCTATTACTTTTGCTCAAAAAGTAGAACAGAATACTTTAAGGGATCGCATTAAAAACAGATATGTTCTTTTACTCAAAAAGATCTCTGAATTAGCGAGTAAACTGCACCTATCAGAACCTATAAAAGATATAGGGAAAGAAATTATTAAGACATTACAAAAATGATTGGCAAACTTTAAAAAATTCCCCATTATTTCGCTCAGCTCAGATAACAGCCATTAATCGGTAAAATTTTGAGAAATTTTTCCCAATTTCTTTTGCATCGCTTCGCAATTTCCCTTAATCGCATACATTACAGAATACCAAACCAAAACATAAATAAATCAAAACTCTATCTTAAGAGATGATGAACGAGTTAACAGGTCCAAAAGGTACGCGGGATTTTGCACCAGGAGAGATGGAAGTAAGGAAAAAAGTAATCAAAATTATTGAAGAAGTCTTTGAGAAAGCCAACTTCAAGAAATGGGAAGGTCCTGCAATTGAGCATTTTGAGATTCTAACCAAGAAAAGTGGTCCTGAAATAGAGAAAGAAATCTACACGTTTAAAGATAAAGCTGGTAGAAAACTTGGTTTAAGGTTTGACTTGACAACACAATTAAGCAGAATCATTGCTTCGCATCCTGAATTAAAAAAACCTATTAAAGCCTACTCGTATGGAAAAGTCTGGCGTTATGAGAATCCTCAACAAGGCAGGTACAGAGAATTCATGCAAATGGACATAGATATCTTTGGTTCAGAAAGCATGCTTTGTGAAGTTGAGTTATTATCGATTGTTAACCAAGCTCTAAACAAACTAGGTTTAACTAATTTCACAATATTCCTAAACAACAGAAAAGTCCTTCAGGGCATCCTAGAAGAATTGGGCTTAAAAAATGACGAAGTTGTTCAAGTTATCAGAATACTTGACAAGCTAAATAAGATTGGAGAAGAAGGCGTCAAAAAAGAATTACAGGAAAACAACTTTGATGAAATGCTGTTCACAAAAATAAAAAAAATCCTGCCTTTAAATGAAAAAGACAACTTAAAGAAACTCAAAATCCTAGAAGAAAAAACAAAAAATCAACTTGCGCTAGAAGGAATAAACGAATTGAAAGAGATCTTAGATTTATCAAGCGGACTCGATTTCTATGACAAAATTGCAATAGATTTAACACTTGCTAGAGGTTTTGATTATTATACTGGCCCAATTTTTGAAGTTAGATTAAACAATTATCAAGAAGTGGGTTCAATAAACGGTGGCGGTCGTTATGATAATTTGGTAGAGTTATTATCTGGTATAAAAACGCCGGCCGTTGGAATATCTTTTGGCATTGAGAGAATTATTGATATCATCGATAAAAATCCAGAACTAAAAAACAAGTTGTTAGGAGATGAATTAAAAGTTTTAGTATGCTACTTCAACGAAAACCAGATAAAAGAAGGTTTCAAAGTCGTGAACCAACTAAGAAAAGAAGGAATAATCTGCGAACTTGATTTAATGAAGAGAAGTTTAAAGAAACAGTTGAAATACGCTAACGAACAAAACTTTTCAAAAGCGATTTTTATTGAAGAAGGAAACAAAATCAGTTTGAAGGACCTAAAAACCGGCGAACAAAAACAGATAACCTTAAGCGATGCAATAAAAGAACTGAAATCTGAATTATAATCGTTCTCTTCTTTTTTTCTTGTACTCTTCTATAAACTGGTATAAATCAACATCATGTTTTTGAGATAACGCTTCCTCAACATCGTTTAAACTTACAACTACAAATCTACCAGTTTCATAATATATCTTTTTCAAATAAATTAAATTCTTCAGTTTATGATTATCTGTAAGAATAAAAATGCCCTTATCAAACAAGTTTTTAACAAAGTCTTCATCAACAAGCGAATGTTTTACAAAAAGATATTTGTCTTTAATTTTTGTTTTAGTTGTCAGAGAAACTTCCTTTGGTACAACCAATAAAACCTGAGAAGACAAAATATTTTTAATTTTTTTGTTTTCTTCCTCAAGTTCTTTAATCTTCTTTGACAAAGCATCTATTGCTTGCTCTTTATCTTGAATCACTTTAAACAGATGCTGTTGTTTTTTCTCCAAAGCTGCTCTAACTTTTGTATTAACCTCTTTTTTCAAAGACGAAATCTTAAGGTCTTTTTCTTTAAGCTTTGACTTAAGCTCAAAAATCTCAAACTTCAAAAATCTAATCTCACTTTTTAGTTCAGATATCTTTGCACTCAACCTTTGTTTATGTAGTTCAGACTTTGTCTTAACAGCAGGTTTCTTAGTCTGTTCGGTTTTTTCTGAGAATGAACTTAGAACAGCATTAAGATTCTGTTCCTTGTTTATAACCAAAGGCAACGTATCCTCAAACATATCCTGCGCTGACCGCCTTACCTTTTCAACAGTAGCTTTTAAAGTTTTATATGCAAAAAACGCTCCTGCCAAAGCATCTCTCTCATGAGAGTTGTTCGCGATAAAGTCATAAATTCTATTTATCTCGTTTTTTTCTCTCAAAGAAATATCATATTTCGGAGTTATAACCTTTACTCCCAAACGGGAACTTAAATTCTGAATAAAACTAGGAACCTTAACTTTATCTGTAGCTAAAACCAGAGGTTTTCCAAACTCAAACACCTTATCAATGATTGTCTTTAAATCATGGACTCTAAAACTTCCTAAAAAAACAATGTTAGAATCCAAATCGAGAATAGCTAAACCAAAAGTTGTTCCTGGGTCTAACCCAACAATAGTTAGCATTTTAAAAATTATGAAGATTTGCTTTTCTCGTTGTCAATCTCATCCTTAATTTTCTTGCCTGCTGAAATTACATCATCCACTCTTAAGATCAAACTGGCGACTTCTGATGCTGAATTTATCGCTTGCACCTTAATCTTCATAGGTTCTAGAATTCCTTCTTCTAAACAATCCACAACCTTACCTGTATCAACATTTAAACCATGGTTTTTATTCCCTTTTTTATGGACAGCCCTAAGTTCGCCGAGTTTTTCAATTGAATCAAAACCTGAATTTTCTGCAAGAGTCTTGGGTACAACCTCAACAGCATTAGCAAAAGATTCTATTACGATTTGTTCCTTGCCTTTAAACTTTGAAGCAAATTCTTTCAATCTTAAAGCAAGCTCAACTTCGCAAGCGCCAGCACCTGCAACCACTTTCTTGCTCTTTATTACAGAGATGCAATCTCCTATAGCATCTTCTAATGCTCGTTTAACCTCTTCCACAACTTGCTCTGTAGCGCCCCTAACTAGGATTGTGAGAGCTTTAGGATTCTTGCAACCTTCCACAAAAATCATATTTTCATCGCCAACTTTCTCTTCATAAACAACATCTGAGTGGCCTAAACTGTATTTATCCAATTGTAGTAAGTTAGTAATAATTTGAGCACCTGTTGCCTTAGCTAAAAGCTCCAAATCGGTTCTTTTAACTCTTCTTACTGCAAGAATGCCCCTTCTCGCTAGCAAAAATTGCGCAATCTCATCAATCCCTTTCTGACAGAACACTACATTAGCTCCGCTCTCTACAATTTTATCGACCATATCTGTAAGAATCTGTTCCTCCATATTTAGAAACTCCTGAATCTTGTCGGGCTCAGTAATCTGGATCTTAGCATCAATATCTAGATCTCTAATTTCAAGAGGAGTATCCAAAAGGGCAATCTTAGCATTTTCAATCCTTTCAGGCATTGCAGGATGAACCCTCTCTTTATCTATGACTATGCCATGAATCGTCTTAGTGTCAAGTATGGAATCACCCTCTTTAGCAACAATCTTAAAGTTCTCTCTCTTTAATTCAGAAGAAAGAAGTCTAACAGCTTTAACAACTTCTTCAGCAAGATGTTCTTTAGCCAACTCAGCATTCTTTCCAGTCATTGCAGTCATAGCAATTTTCTTCAATAGTTCATCTTTATCAACATCTACATCTATAGCAATCTCGCCAATAATTTTCAAAGCCTGCTCATTTGCCAACCTAAAGCCTTTAGTTATGGCGCTCGGATGAACATTCTGATCTATCAGTTCTAAAGCCTGTTTCAAGAGCTCTCCTGCAAGAATAACTGCCGTAGTAGTTCCGTCTCCAATCTCTTCTTCTTGAGTTTTAGCAATATCTGCAATAATCTTTGCAGCAGGGTGCTCTATCTCCATTTCTTTAAGAATCGTAACACCATCATTTGTAATAGTCACATTACCTAAGGAATCCACTAACATCTTGTCCATACCTTTTGGACCAAGAGTAGTTCTCACAGTTTCTGCAACCTCTATGGCTGCAGCAATGTTGTTCCTTAAAGCACTTCTTCCGCTCAATCTTTGATATCCTTCAGGCAGAATAAATATCGGTTGAAAAGGATTTTCCATGGTTTCACCAGATAAGTAAAAAAGCTCATTATTTAAGTTATTTATTATTTAAGAAAAGGGTCTGCCGGCGCGGGGCTTTGAACCCCGGACCTCTAGATGTCCCAGTTAGAGCTTTCTTTTCATCGCGTAAAGCTCAACACTCATAAACTTATGAGTCTAGCGCTCTGACCAGGCTGAGCTACGCCGGCATCACAAAAAATGCGCACAAAGAAACTATTTAAAAGTTTTTGTTTTTTTATAGATTTATAAAAAGGAAAAAAGAACTTTAAAATCCTTCAAAAGAACTCTTCCGTCTCTCTAAAGCTCTAATATATTCATCTAAAGTAGGCAGTTCTTGGTCTACTTCATTTCTCAATCGTTTGGAAGCCCAGCTTCGTTCGCAATACTCGCATAAATCTTTGATATTCCTTCCAGAAAAGTTCTCAGATTTTTCTGCCAAAATTAATCTATCTTCATCCCTCAAATGTTTGGCATAATTTCCAAAAATCTTTGCCCTTTCTTCTAAGTTCGGTAATCTAAAATAAATGCTTACATCAAACCTGCTTAGTAATGCTGGGTCTAAATCTTGTTTCCTATTCGTAGAACCTATCACAATAACATTTTGTTCAGAGGATTCAATACCATCAATCTTTCTAAGTAGAACTGATAAAACTCTTCTCGTTGCCTCATGAATACCGTCATCTCTTGATGTAGCCAAAGAATCAATTTCATCTAAAAATAAAATCGCATTATCAAATTCATTAGCAGTATCAAAAATTCCTGCAAGATTCCTTTCACTTTCTCCATACCACTTCGTCATAATACTCTCAATCGGAACATAAACTAATGGAATTTCAGTTTCAGACGCAATAATCTTTGCTGTAGTCGTTTTGCCAGTTCCAGGAGGGCCTTCAAAAAGAACTGCTTTAGGACGAATACTCTCAAACTTCATTCTGGTGCCCTTAACAATATCATCATAAACCTCCGGATGCTTAAGGGGAAGAATAACTGTATCTCTTATTTCAGCTTTAACATCATCATAGCCTGCAATATAATCCCATCCAAGTTTTTCTTTAGAGTCATAAACTGTAACTCCATAATTTAATAATCGTTCAAGAGTGCCTTGTTTTCCTTCAGTTATTGAATTTCCCTCAACATACGCTTCTAAAATTGCATTAATTTCTGCATTAGAAAAATTCTTATCACGTTTATGAATTGAAACATAATGCCTTGTACCATCAAGATACTGATTAAAACTAATCATATTCTTTAAACCATAGTTATTACCGTAAAACAATAAAAGTTCATTTTCCTTAAAAGGACTTACTTTCATATCTCCGATGTTTGTTGTAAAGATATTAATCAGGCGCGCTTTATCAACATTCGCACTAATCTCAAAGGAAATAGTAATATCACTACCATCCCTTTTTATCTCAAGTTTAGGCATTCTATCATAGCCATATTTCTCCCTAAGTTCGTCAAGTTCCTTTTCTAGCAACTCTTTTGTTTCATAAAAATCATGCTCAGTCATTTTTATTGAATGAAAAAGTCTGCAATTTATAAAATTTACTACTTATAAGAAGTGCTATTTCTGAAAGAAAAATTTATAACTGCTTCATCTTTCCAAAAACAATATGGTGGCGGTGGTGTAACCTGGCAGCACGAGAGGTTGTGGCCCTCTTAGACCGGGTTCAAATCCCGGCTGCCACCCTTTCATTAAATTCTTTCTAAATAACAGCTCTAGAAGAAATTAACTAGCAAAAGAATATTCTTTATAAAAATCCAATAACAACTTTAGAAAGAGTAATGTATGAGCCCTGGGGGCTTCGAACCCCCGACCTTCCGGTTAAGAGCCGGATGCTCTACCAAGCTAAGCTAAGGGCCCTTTTAATTGAAAGCAACAAGAGCTAATTTTTAAAGTTTTTTGTTTTATAGATGATGTAGAACTAGAAGAAAAGTATAAAAAATAAAAATTTCTTAGATAATCTCGCCGATCTCAATCTCTTCGTTAGGGTCTACTAAGACATCATCAAGTTCATCTACAGTTGTATTCACTTCTGCATCTACGTTTGCTGGCTGTTCGTTTGCATTCTGCGATGGTTGTTCATTAGTTTCAGCATTAATATTAACTTGATTACCTGATTGCTGAGTTGAACAAGATGTTAATAGCATTCCTAAGATTACAAAAACTAATATTCCTGCGATCATGGCTTTTTTCATTAAACATCACCTCTTTTGATTTAAAAAAAGCGACAATTAAAAAACAATAAAAAACATATTTAAAATTTTGTCACTTGTTTTAAGTTAAGCCATTAAAACTTTATCTTCTCATCCCTGTATTTACTGGAGCGCCCGGAGTTTTTCTCTCTCTAAGCGCTTTTATCTTATCAAAGATTGGAGTTCTCTTTGTTTTCAGCTTAGCTAGTCTTTCTTCTAATTGTGTATTATTCCTAACTCTTTCATTTAATCTAGACATGATTCTTTCTTCAATACCTTCGCCAAGTTTTCCCTCTCGCTTTAAAGTCTGTATCCTAGTTTTTATTCTTTCAATTTGCTGTTTCTGAACTTCTCTCATTTGTTTAATTCTCTCTTTTAACTGATTAATCTCTTGATTTCTATTCCTCAAAACACTTCTAAGCTTTTCTCTTATCTTTTCCTTATCTACTAAATCAGATTCATTCAAAATTCGTTTACCAAACACAGCTCTTATTACCTCTTCATTATGCTTCTTTGCATACTCTAAAACCTTTTCATGAATAGCCTTAAGCTTAGTCTTCATTCTTTCCTGTACTCTTTTATTAACTTCGGCTCTTATTTGCGAAAGTTCGCTCTCTGAAAAGTCTTCATGCAAAATTGTTCCAAATTGTCTAATTAAAGTTCTACTTTCATTAATTAAAGCTACAAAATTAGCGCTCAATTCAGAAATGTTTTCTTCGGTAAGTTGGTCTGGGATTTGAGAAACACTGTCATTAATCTCATCGGCTAAAGCCTTTAAGTTTTCCAAAATCAACTCAAGTTCAGATGTATTATATTCCGGCTTAATTTCTTTAATTGCTCTGACTACTTCTTCGCCTTTTATAATCTGTCTTTCTACTGATTTATATAATTGTAATAGCCTCACCTTTGCACCTATACCATTTGTAAAAGCTTTCAAAGCTTGGTCTTCAGACTCAATAACTTTGGTATTATCCTCAACCTCAGTTTCGTTTTCCATATCACTTTCATTTTCTTCAGTCACCGTTTCATTTTCAATTCCAGTTTCATTATCAATCTCAGTTTCATTTTCAATTTGAGTTTCATTTTCTCCAGACAAAGTTTCGTTTTCATCAGCTAAGGTTAAAGGAACAACCACCAAAACTAATGCTACAAAGACCAGCATCAAAATTCCTAACTTGCTTTTCATTTTTCTTCACCTCCGAAAAAGATTTAAAATCTAAATTCTAATAATAACATAGTAGCGGAACAATATAAATATTTTTGCCGGAAACTTGGCGGAACAATGGGAACGATCAAAAAATCAACGGTCACTTTTATAATAATCTGCTATATTTTTATAACGCATTTTGCCTTCGCATACTTTGGCGATTTAACTATTGATATAAATAACAAAGGAGAAGTGATCATCTCGGGACAAACCGACTGCCCGGAATTAGAAAATATTAAAGACAGTTTGAAATTTACACAAATAAAAAACAACAAGATTTTAGTAAACATATCTCCAGAATGTTTCTTCGAAGCTATAAACTACAACATAAGACTTCCTTCTGATGCTTTGTTAAACTATTTCAAATCTTCTACAAGATTCATAATAACTACCGAAAAAGACAGGATTGTTATCAAGGGCTCTGATTCCTCGAAAAATTTAGAATTAGTTTTACAATTTTCTGCAATTAAAACACAAAAAACAAATTATCTCTTAATCTTCTTCATCACTTTAACAGTTGTATTATCGTTAGTTTTAACTTTAATACTAGCAAAACAGCGAAAAAACAAATTTAACTTTGATGAACTTAACGATAGACAAAAAATAATTATTGAGATTCTCTTAAAAGAAAAAACAGTCACTCAATCAGAACTCACAAAGAGGTTAGGTTTGCCAAAGTCCTCTGTTTCAAGAAATGTTAGCTCTCTATTAAGAAGAGGAATAATCATCAAAGAAAAAACCGCAAAAACAAATGTATTGAAATTAAACGAAGAATACTTCCAAAAAAAAGAAAGAAATTAACTAATCGTACAAGCGCTCCATCCACAATTATGACAAGTCTTGCATCCCGATTCTGAAGTTAATTTTCCTCCACAGATCGGACAAATATCTTTGCCAACGATTCCATCTTCTTTACTAACTACTCTTCTAAAATTTCGTTTACTTTTGGTTTCTGGTTCCGTGTCATCTTTTTTCATAATGAATACATCCAAAGATTTGTTTGCGTCGGACTCAACCACTGAATCAAAGTCAATAAACCTAGAGTATCTTGGGTCTTTTTCTAATATGCTTTTTAATTTATCAATCGCATATTTTGAAGGTTTTAACATAATCTCCTCAGAACCATCACCTTCCACATTAAGTACTTGACCAAACTTGCTTCCATCTCTATAAACTGTGACGCCTTTGCAATTGAGTTCGTGCGCAATCAGATACGCATACTTAATATCTTCAACACTAACATTCTTCTTCATGTTTATCGTTTTACTAATACTATCTGTAACCCACAACTGCATCTCTCCTTGAGCAACCAAATGGTCAAGCCAATGCAAATCCATTGCTGTAACGAACACCTCCTTTAAGTCTTCAGGAATTCCTTCAATTGTTTGAATACTGCCTGCATTCTCGCTAATTTTCTTTAATAGCTCTTCACTATAAAGACCTCTTTTCTTAAGCTCTCCCTCAAAAACAGGATCAATATAGAAGAAATTGCCAACCGTTACTCTCTTCTCAAACACTAATGCAAACACAGGTTCAATACCGCTTGTAGTATCTGCAATCATGCTTACTGAACCTGTTGGCGGACATGTAGATACCATCCCATTCCTTAAACCGTGCTTTTTAATTTGTTTAACTAACTCATCCCAGTTCAAAGTCCAAAGTTCCCTATGATAAAATCCTTCTACAGGCAATTCTCCATCAACATACTTGGTCTTATCGAATAATGGGAAAGGTCCTCTTTCCTTGGATAATTGAACTGATTCTAAATAAGCGTTATATGTTAAATGTTCCATCACTTTACGCATGAAACTAAAACCTTCACTGCTGTTGTATTTTATCTTCATCATAAAGAGAGCTTCAGCCAAGCCCATAACTCCAACACCAATTCTCCTTGTCAATTTAGTTGCTTTGTGAATCTTTTCTAGGGGATAATTGTTAACTTCCATCATATTATTAAGATACCTTGCAACCTTGCGCACAACACTATCAAACTCCTGCCAATCAAACTGTCCATCCTTCACAAACTTGTTCAAACTAATGCTTGCCAAATTGCAAGACTCGTTCGGATACAGAGGTTCTTCACCGCAAGGATTCGTTACATTAATCTTTGCTTTCTTTGCAGGCTCTAAAACATTTCTCCTATTGATATTATCTAAGAACAAAACACCTGGATCAGCAATAGACCAAGCATAATAAGATATCATATCAAATATCTCTTTGGCATCCTGTTTTCTAACTTCTTTATTGGTTCTCGGATTTATAATAGAATACTTCCTCCCTTCAAGTAAAGCCTGCCAGAAATCATCCCACAAACCTACAGAGATATTGAAATTTGACAAAACACCGTCTGTTTCTTTTGCTTTTATAAAATCAATAATATCTGGATGCCAATCTTCTAAAATGCCCATGTTTGCTCCTCTTCTAACGCCTCCTTGTTTGATTACATCCGAAACCGAATCAATGAGTTTCATAAAAGAAATTGGTCCTGAAGAAACTCCTTTAGTAGAGTCAACAACATCATCCTTGGGCCTAAGTTTAGAAAAATTAATACCTGTGCCACCACCGCATTTTTGGATTATAGCAACGTCATGAGCTAATTGCATAATTGATTCCATATCATCTTCCACATCTAAAGTGAAACACGCAGAGAGCATTCCGAGTCTGCGGCCAGCATTTATCAAAGCAGGAGTGTTTGGCATAAACACTTTATGAGTTAAAAGCTCAAACACCTCATCAATCATCTCTTCATATTTATTGAAATAACCGGTCTCAAGAAGCTTCAAGAACTCATCAATTGAAACAAGCATATGCCCTTCAGAAGCAAGCTCTTTAAATAACAAAAGCATTCTTTCAAAAAAGTACTTGTTTAGTTTATAGCGGCCAATTGCATACTTGTTGTCAAACTCATCACTTAACGCGAGCAACTCATCTATTCTTTTTGTATCCTGTTTAAAACCTGTATCCTTAGAATAGACTTTTTCATCAAAAAGCAACTCAGCCAAAATAGAAATAATACTAACGCGTTCAAACAACTGTCTTGGCCTTTCTACGATTTTGTTTTCTTCATTTTTTATAAGATACCTTGAAGCCAAAACCCTGATGGCATTAAGCGAGAAGGATTTTTCAACATCATCGAGCTGAGAAACATTCAGAAGGTTCTTCTTTTCATTACGCTCGTCTGCTTTCTTCTTTCTATATATGATAAAAGACTTTGCTACATCAAATAAACTCTTACGCATTAAAGAAATCTCAATTAAATCCTGTATCTCTTCAACACTCGGTTCCCTATTAGCATATTGTTGGGATATCAAATGAAGTACTTCTTCAACAACATCGTTTAACACTTTTTCATCAGCTTTATTTTCGCTAAGCATTGCCCTCCAAATAGAATTCTTAATCCTATTTACATCAAACTCAACTTTAACACCGCTTCGTTTAATTACATACTTGGGTAAATTTTGTTCCATAAAATTCTGTGTCATATTCATACACCACAATATATTGTGTTATTACTCCACACAAACAACAATATTCTGTTGTCCTATGCTTTTTTTCAGCATCAATCTTTAAATATGTTTTTATCTTAAAAACAATTATTTAACAAATATATTTTTGATTTCAGAAATTGTTTAAAAACTCATTTAAAAAAGGAAAAAGAGTTAGAATAAATTTTTAAGATGTTTTAAAAAACACAAAAAAATTGAACAGAAAACAGATTTACTTTAACCTTATCGCTTCTAAATTCTTAGGCAAATTCGTTTCAACCTTGTAAGTTCTATGAATTGAACTTGCTAGGTCCAAAGCTCTGCTTACCTCGCCATGCACAAGAATTACTTTCTTAGGTTTTGGCTGAAGGGACCCAACAAAAGCCATTAACTGTTTCCTATCGCTATGACCGCTTAAACCATCAATCGTGATTACATTCATCCTCAAATTCAAAATCTCGTGCTTGTTTTCTCCAGTAGCAAAGTAAATCTCACGTTCTCCGTTTTGAATACGTCTTCCAAGTGAACCTTCTCCTTGATAAGAAACAAAAATAAGACTATTCTTTGGATTATCTCCTAGGTTTCTCAGATATTCAACGCTAGGACCACCTACAAGCATACCTGAAGTGGCAAGAATTACACAAGGACCACCTTCAATCACTTGTTGTCTTTCCTTTCCAGAACCAACAGTCTTAAAATGTTTTGATAAGAAAGGATTGTGGTCTTCAGCAAATATCATCTTCTTGAGGTTTTTATTAAAAAACTCTGGGTAAACAGAATAAATTGCGGTGATATCCCAAACCATTCCATCTATATAAACCGGAACCTCTGGCAACTGACCGTTCCTTATAGCTTGTTCAATTAATACCATAACCTCTTGTGCCCTTCCAGAACCTAAGACTGGAATAAGAACCTTGCCGCCTCTTTCTAAAGTTTCCTTAACCGTGTTTAACAAGAGTTCTTCGCTCTGTTTACGGGAAGGCATAACATTATCCTTTCCACCATAAGTGCTTTCCATAATTACAGTTTCTAGTCTTTGGAAATTTGTTGGTGGAGGGTCTAAAAGCAAAGATCTCGCGAATTTAATATCTCCTGTGTATAAGAAATTGTGTAAACCGTTTCCTACATTAATATGAGCCATTGCACTTCCGAGAATATGGCCCGCATTGTGGAAAGTTAATCTAACATCTGGAGTTATATCAGTAACTGAGTCATAATCCAAAGTAATTGTATGCTTAATAAACTCCTTAACATCATCAATTGTGAATATTGGGTCCTGCCTCTTCTCCATCATAACCTTAATAAAATCAATTAAGAGAAGAGCCCCAACATCCCTGGTTGGTTCTGTGCAGTAAACAGGTCCCCGATATCCAAATTTAAACAAATAAGGAACTAAACCTATGTGATCTAGATGAGAATGCGTGATTATAACCGCATCAAGCTCGTTAATTCTAAACTCTGGTGCTTCCAGGAATGGGTAAGGCCTAGATGTGTCAGTTACATCAATTCCGCAATCCAAAAGAACTCTTGATTCTGGAGTTTGTAAAAACAGACTGCTCTTGCCAACCTGGCGAGCCCCTCCTAGAAAACTAATTCTAACCCATTCTTCTTTTTTACTCTTTGTCCAGCCTTCATAAATCCTTTGTCCTACTTTGTTCAAGAAATCTCTCCTATACTCAGATTCCAGAAACAAAACTTTCCTTATATCTTCAACAATCTTAGACTTGACTGGTGGAGCCCTTCTAACACCAGGAGTCCACCTAGTTTTCTGTTTGATGCTCTTTAAAATAGAACCTTCTTTGCCGATGACAGAACCAGGCTTATGAGCTTCTATGATAACTACTGACCTAGCAGGATCAAACAGAATGTCTGTAACACCAGCCTCCTCAGGCACTAGCTCTTTTATGGCTTTCCTAACATCCTCTTGGTCAGCAATAATTGCCGGATCAGCCCTAAGCTCAATTCTTTTTTTAAGAGCGTTGACTGCCTCTTTTAAATAGCCATTTGAATTAAAGAAAAAGTCTGCATCTTTTGTATACAATACAATATTCGCTCCTTCAAAAAATATCTGGCTTATCTTATCCTCTGGAATTATTGTAAAAAGTTCCTTAAAAATAGGTAAATCGTTCATTCAAAACAACCTCTCTAAAAACACTAAAACACTTAAATATTAAAAACCAAAAGGAGTAAAAGTTTATTTATTGCATCTACAATCTTATAAATCTCAGCTTACTTTTCAAGACGTTCTATGGTGAAGACTTTATTTACCTCAGTTTTCACGCCCTCATCTGTAATGCTTACAATCTCAATTCCATTGCCTGAAGCAATATCTCTATTAAGTGCACCGTACAACGCATCATAAGCTAATTTAACTCCTTCTTTAACAGTAATATCTTTATTGTATCTTGCTTCTAAAACACCTAAAGCCATGACACTTCCGCTGCCTGTAGAAAAGAAATCATCTATCTGGGTGATAGAACCATCAGGATAAAGATCATACAAATGGAACCCTTCAACATCCTTGCCACCAACAATAAACTGGGTTATGGCTGGAATTGTTGATAATGACCTTATTTTATTATATACAATAAGACCTAAAACATTGACTACCTCGCTAACAGTTGGGTCTCTATTGGCTCTCAATTTAAATAGTTTAATCTCAGCAGTTATCAACTTGATGAACATCTGCGCATCAGAAACTGAACCTGCAATAGTCAAAGCTAGATTTTCACCAATCTTGTGAATCTTTTGAGCTTTCTTGTCTGCAATCAAATAACCAGAGGTTGCCCTCTTATCAGCACCCAAAACAAGCCCATCTTTACACATTAAAGCAACTGTTGTTGTCCCAGTTTTTAGAATGTTCTCTTCCTTTATCAATTTAAAACACCCAGAATAAATTTTCTAATAAGATAGGTATCTAAGACCGGGGTTTAAATATTTTTCTATTTTATCTTTCTATTTTATAACCCTTTCTCAAACAAACGAGAACAAGATCTTCTGTGCTAAGTAGATTATAGCCAAGATTGTTAAAACAATATTAGATAAGCCTAGCAGAATGAAAATAATATAAACACCAACGAGCATATCTAGGAAACTGGCAACATCCTGAAAAATTATGAATTTTGTTATGAAAAAAACCAGGATTGCTATAAATGGTCTTATAAATAATAGATTAAATAAAGACAAAACCAAGAAGACTAAACCCAAAAGGTCAAACAATGCAAGTATCTTAAGTAACATCTTTTTCAAAAACTTAAACAAAATTTATATAAATTTCGTAAAAAAGCTACACTATTATGTATAACATTACCTTCAAACCCAGATTATATCAAGAAACTATTTTTCATACATGCTCGCAAAAGAACACATTAGTCGTTCTTCCTACGGGCTTAGGCAAGACCAACATATTTGTTATGCTCGCTGTCCAAAGACTAAACATTTATCCAAACTCAAAGGTTGTTCTTCTAGGTCCAACAAAACCGTTAGTTGACCAATATCTTAAAGTATTCTTGTCGAGCACAGATATTCCTGAAGAAGAGATGACTGTTCTGACTGGAAAAATCAGTCCTGAAAACCGTGAAAAACTTTGGGAGGAAAAGAAGGTTATTTTCTCAACCCCCCAGGGTTTAGAAAACGATATCTTAACATCAAGAATAAGTTTATCTGATGTTTCATTGCTAGGATTTGACGAAGCTCACAGAGCTGTTGGAGATTACTCTTATGTCTGGATTGCCAAACAATATCACGAAACTTCAAGGTTCTCAAGAATCATTGCCATGACTGCCAGCCCAGGCTCTGACTTAGAAAAGATACAAGAAATCTGCAACAATCTATATATTGAAGCTATTGAAGTCAGAACTGACGAAGACCCTGATGTCAAACCTTATATTAAAGAGAAAAAGATAAAATGGATTTATATAGATTTACCTGAGAACTTTGAGAAAGCAAAAACCTTTTTGGAAAAAAGCTACCTGAGCAAACTTGAGAAAGTCAGCGAGTTTGGCTTATTAGAAAAAGGGAAAATCAAGGATTTGCGAAAAAAAGAGTTGCTAGGTTTACAGGCAGACATCCGTAAAGAAGTGTCCCAAGGCGACAAAAGTTTTGAAAACTTGCAGGCATTATCTTTACTAGCAGAAGCCATGAAGATTGAGCATGCCATTGAATTATTAGAAACCCAAGATATTTCTTCTGTAAAAACTTACTTCGACAAACTCTATCAGGAGGCTCTCAAAACCAACACAAAAGCTTCAAAAAACCTATTCAAAGACCCTTACTTTAATTCAGCTCACCATCTTATTGAGCTTATGTATGAGAATGGAGAAAAGCATCCAAAACTTGACAAACTTAAAGAACTAATCCAAGAAATCAAAGGGAAGGAACCTGAAGCAAAAATTATCATATTTACTCAATACCGAGATTCTGTCTCAAAGATTATTGAAGAGATTAAAGATTTAATCAAAGTAAAATCTTTTGTGGGCCAAGCAAAAAAAAACGGCTTAGGCTTATCCCAAAAAGAGCAAAAGGAAATTATCGAGAAGTTCTCACAAGGCGAATTCCAAGCCTTGGTAGCTACTTCTGTTGCTGAAGAAGGTTTGGATTTACCCTCAGTTGATTATGTTATATTCTACGAACCCGTGCCAAGCGCAATCAGGTTTATACAACGAAAAGGCAGAACAGGAAGACACGATATAGGCCATATTTACATATTTGTTGCAAGAAAAACAAGAGACGAAGCTTACAGATGGAGCGCCTACCACAAAGAAAGGAGGATGTATAGAACCTTAAAAGACATAAAGAAGAACTTAAAGAAGATCTCCTTAAATCAGAGCAGCGAATCAAAAAATAATGTTAGCTTAAAGAATTTCATTGATAATAACAACAAAGAAGTTCAAAAAAAAGTAAAGATTATTGCAGATTATCGTGAAAAAGCCTCACCTGTGATAAAAGCATTATTCTCTAACCCAGACATAGAACTTGAGATGACTAACTTGGAAATTGGAGATTATGTTTTATCTGAAGATGTTTGCATAGAATTCAAAACAAAAGAAGATTTTCTCACATCTTTGATTGACAACAGATTATTCACGCAAGTCAAAAATTTAACAAGTAAATACAAAAAACCTCTACTCATAGTTCAAGGAACCGAAGACTTGTTCTCATTGAGGAATATTAATGAGAATTCAATTCGAGGGTTAATCGTTTCATTAGCAATAGATTACAGATTACCAATCATTTTTACAAAGAACCCAAAAGATACTGCTGAGTATCTATTCTTAATTGCAAAAAACGAACAACTTAATCTAAACAAAAGCATAGCATTACACACAAAAAAACCAAGAACGATTAAAGAAATCCAAGAATACATTGTTTCTTCTTTGCCGAACATAGGTTCAACGCTTTCTAAACCAATACTAACCCATTTCAAAACAATAAGGAATCTAGCAAATTCAAACATTGATGATTTACTAAAAATCGAGAACATAGGCCCAGAAAAAGCCAAAACTATTTATGATATTTTTAACTCAGAATACAAAACTAGTAAAAAAGAGAACGAAATTAAAAAAGAATAAAAGCTTATTTCTTAAACTCTGTGTAGCCACACTTTCCGCATGAGAACCTATCTTTATGCTCTGCCAAGAACACTCCAGGTCCACACTTAGGGCATACTTTCTTCTTTAACTTTCCATTCTCATAAAAAGTATAAACCTTTGGAGTAACATTAGGTTTTTTGTTCTTTTTCTTTGCCATTTTTAACCCTCTTGCTCTTCTTCGCTTGGTTTAGTATCTCTCTTGATTAGATGTTCCTTAGCTAAAGCCTTAAATGCTGACTCATCATCATACACATAGAAATAAATCTCAGCGGCACTCTCTCCGAATATGGTCTTAATTTTCTCAACAACCATCAAGTCAGGATTAAATTTAAACTTCTCACTTAACTCTTTTTTGACCTCTTCTCTTGAAGGGGTAACTCCTTCAAAAATGATCTTTGCCACAAAAAACTTCCTTTTATACAAGGGTTCAGCTTTTTCATTGATTATTTTCAAGTCTTTCATTATCTCACCTTTAACGCATATTCTCCTGGTATTGTTATATCTAACTCCTTAGCCATCTTTGATTTGTTAGTATCAATTACAGCAACCAAGCCGTAATAAGTCTCTGTGAAACTGTTACCTCCACAGATAGGACATTTATCGCCCTTTACCAAAATCTTACATTTTTTACAAAATTTCTTTTTCATTGTTTATCCTCTTCCGCAGATATCCAATCTAGTCTTCCAAGATACGGCTGCCTCATAGTCAAGCCGATCTTAATATTCTCAATATCTCTAAAACTGATTGCAATAATTCTGGCCTTACAAACATCTCCCACACCTAGGGTTCTCTTGCTCTCTTTACCCTGTAAAACACCGTCTTTTGAAAATGAAACAAAATCATCCATTGCCTGCGATATGTGAACCATTCCATCTATAGGTCCAATGTCTAAAAATACGCCAAACTCCTCTACTTTTCTCACAACACCCATTAGAACCTCTTTCATCTCTGGGACAAAAGTGAATAATTCAAAAGTAACCTTGTGATAAGTGCCTCCGTCTTCAGGCAAAATCTTGCCCTCGCTAATCTCAATCAAATTTCCTACAGCAATAACTATGCCTAAGTCCTGAGACACATAACCAACATATTTATTATTTAACTCTTTGATAGCACTTTCTTCAATAGGATAACCGAACAAAGTAGGGTCTATTCTGATAACATCCTTTAAAAGCATCTTGTAAAACATTTAGTTCACCTTTCAAACATCTAAATCTACAAAAAGTAAGGTTTACAATTCATTTTTAAGAGTTGTTATTTTTGCACCAAATTAAACAAGTTTTAAAACATTATTGCTTAAAGTGACCACTCTAACTCCGTTTTTAACCAGTTCTAACATTAATTTTTTATCTAAAGTCGCCACAGCAAAGCCAAACTCTTTCGCCACTTTAAGAATCGCTTCATCACAATAACCGCTTTTGCAATTAGAGCTCCAATCTAAACTTAAATCAAGCTCGTGGTAAGGTACTTCATTTATAATTTTTTTGTTTTTAAATTCAATAATCTTTGGGTCAAGCCTCAGCAGCATTTTTCTCCCGAAAATCTTCTCTCTTTCATCCAGATGCATTAACTCTAAAAGGCATTCTTTAAGCATAAAGAATTCATTAAAGGCTAACCTGTTAAGTTCAAATTCCAAATTCAAGGAATATCTCAGAGGCACTAAAACAAAATTAGTATCTAAGATTAACTTCATCAGGTTTTAAAAAAAATCACAATATTTAAAAATTATCTTTTCATTCAAGACATTTATGAATTCTAATCAAGAAGAAGGACACGATGTTTGGACTGAGAAATACAGACCTAAGGATTTTGATGAAATCCTAGGTCAAGAAGACATAGTCAAAAGAGTAAAAGCTTTTGTTGAGAAGAAAAACCTGCCAAATTTATTATTTGCAGGCCCTCCTGGCGTAGGCAAAACCACACTAGCATTAGTCATTGCCAGAAAACTCTATGGAGATGCTTGGAGAGAAAACCTTCTCGAATTAAATGCCTCTGATGAACGAGGAATAGACATTATTAGAGTTAAAGTAAAAGACTTCGCCCGTACTAAAGCAATTTCTGATGTCCCGTTCAAACTAGTTTATCTAGATGAAAGCGATGCTTTAACAAAAGAAGCACAGCAAGCATTGAGAAGAGTGATGGAAGATTTCACTAGAACCTGTAGGTTCATACTCTCGTGTAATTATTCGTCAAAAATCATAGAGCCTATTCAATCAAGAACTGTGTTCTTTAGGTTTAAACCTTTGAAAAAAGAAGACATCTTCGCATTAATCGACAAAATCAGTAAAAGCGAAGGTCTAACAGTAACCGAAGACGGCAAAGAAGCATTATATGAGGCTAGCGAAGGCGACTGCAGAAAACTTGAAAACATCATGCAGGCATGCGCAGCGCTTTCTAAAACCATAGATGAAGAAACAGTAAACAAGATCACAAGCAATATTAGCAAAAATGACATTAAAAAGATCTTTAATTTAATTCAGAGGAAAGATATACAAAACGCCCGCAAAGAACTCATTAGAACCTTGCTAGAGAACGGTCTCTCAGGACAAGACCTGATAAAAGAGATTTATAAGTACATTACAACAATGAACATAACTGATATTAAGAAACTCCAATGCATTGAAGCTTGCGGCGAGATTGAGTTCAGGCTTACAGAAGGTTCTGACACAATAATCCAATTAGAAGCTTTGTTAGCAAGGATAGCAAGAATACTCCTTGAAAATAATTAAAATGCCATCTAACGACGAATTAAAAGACCGAATCATTGAAGAATTAAGAAGGTATAACTTAGAATTAGAAAAAACACTGAAAGAGAAAGAAATTGAAATAACCCTCCTTAAAGAAAAGTTAACAGAACTCAGCAAAAATTTAGAATCTGTTAAAGACAAAGATAACAAGAAAGAAGCGGAAAAATCCGAAACAAAAAAGAAGTTCTTTGGGTTTTTATCAAAAAGGAAAAAATAAGAAAATTTTAGCCAGTTTCAATATGCTTTATGGTTATTTCTTTGTTCAATCTCTCTTTATATTGATAATAAATATCTATATCTATTGGTTTAACATAGTTGCCCTTATTTATGCTAGAGATTGGAATCTCGCAGTTGATCACGGTTTTCTTGGCACCGTTTGAATCAAACAACCTCACATAACCGCTGTTGTATGAAGAGGAAGACAAGCCCTTACATCTTATCATTGAGCCCCATTGATGATCTGGGTCTACCACTACATAAACGGTATCAACCGTATCAAAGTCATACTCAGATGCACCACAGTTTAAAGATTTGAAAAGATTTCCATTAGGTTTAATGAGTCTGCCTTTTCCATTGAAAGTAATCTCGAATTCTATCCTTAACTTATCCTTGGTTGCTGATTCTGAAAGCTTTGTAACTTTAAGTGGAGAACCTGATGAAAAGACTTGTTTCTCGCCATTTACTTCACAAACATCATCAGAGGAAGCTCTTAGCAAATCGGGAGTTACACATAAAAGACTAGTTGATCTAGTTTTATATAGATAACATAAATCAACGCTCATTGGAAGTTTTAACTCACCAGTACCTGAAATTGAGTTTTTATATGCTAAAGACCCGCTCTTTGGCAAAGAGACTATTGTTTCGCCTCCCTGCTTAATTGTCCCATCGCTTGACTTCTGCTTAGGGTCAAGGTCTGTATCTAAGGAAGTAATTGTCAAAGCGGATTCTGTTGTACCAAAGTCCTTAGGTGAAAAACCTGTGGCTTTTATAAGGATGCTATTCCTCGCAATTTTAAACTCTCCATCATTTTTCAATCTCAAAACAATGTTAAAAGGCTTTAGACCATTATCGTAGATTTCGTCAGGAGGGCTATTCTCCTGAAACTCTGCGATTAAACCATTGTCTCCGCCAACATATGGTGAAGAGAAATTAGTCGTGCTAGTATTCGATGTACAACTCGTGATAAACAACATTACAACAATCAATGATATTAGGTAGATTAACCTTTTCATAATTTTAACCTCCTACGACTTTTTATAAACTCGTCTAACATAAAAGCTTAGTTAATACGTTCTCTCTCTTAAAACACATATATAAATCTTTCTTTTTAAAGCTAATAACTTTTTTAATCCACACATCACTATAACGTACTATTTAAGATAAAAAATACAAAAACAAATAAAAAACAAATAATTTTAAATATTCAAAACAACTCAAAATATCAAAATGGTTTATGATGAAAACATTGCAAAAGACGATGAAAGGATAAGTTTCAGAAAAGAGCTTGATCAGTATCTAAGTCAAAGAAAGCAAATTTCTCCAAAAAAAAGAGAAAAGCCAAATAAATCAAACATAACCTTAGAAATCTACTCTGAAGGCGAACCCGAACAGCAAAACAAGGTTTCATTCTTTAGGAGGTTTCTAAATCTTTTCAAAAGAGACAAGGTTATTGAGGAAGTAATTGAAGAAGAAGTCATTGAAGAAGAACCTCTTGAAGTTTCTACAGAAGAAGATAACAACGATTTTGAAGAACTTGAAGAAGAACGAGAATCATCCGGCTTTTTAAGAAGATTCATTAATCTCTTTAAGAAAATTTTCACAAGGGAAACCATTGAGGATGTAGCCTTTGAAGATGAAGAAGAACCTAAGCCTAATGTAACCTTAGAAGACCTTGAAACCGATTTAAAGATCACTTTTAAATTCGTGAAAACGGTCTTAACAAGTATTCCACCAAGATACATAAACAGAATCAAAGAACTGCCTGAATTCAGAGAATACAGAGATGTTGTAAAAAGATATAATGAGAGGCACAAAAAGTAATTTTTCTTTAAACTATTTTTAAACTATTAAAAAAAATGAAATGTGAATTCTGCAGAAAAAGAGATGCTAGTATTAAGTTCCCGTTTAACCCAGTACATTTCTGCGATCAATGTTTCCAAACGTTTCTTGAAAAAAAAGTATTAAAAAATATCAGAAAAAATAAGCTTCTCAAACAAAGTCATATAAAAATCTCAGAAGAAGACAAAGTTGAAAAAAAAGTTTTAATACACATTCTACTAAAATACTTCTCCAAATCTAACAAGATTGAGTTGGTTCCAAAAGAAAAAGAGAATGTAAATGCAAAAAGTGTTGAAGAATGCGCAACTGAATTCTTGGAAAGCTTTCTGAAAGGTTCGGAAACAGTATCTCCTCCTGAGAACAATCTACTAGATGGAGTCTCCATTTACGAACTTATAAAGTATGCTGAACTTGAAAAAATCACATTTAATAAACCGAATTTCGGAAAAATCTACACAATGCTCAAAAAAATCTCTTTAAACAACCCTTCAATCTTCTTTTCAATATTTCAAAGTGGAAAGAAGATTAAAGAAAAACTCGAAAAAGAAGCAAATAATAGATAAAATTATTGAGACCTTTCTCATAATATTTATATTTCTCTTAATTCTCAAACATTACCGCTTTATTGAATACCTTCTTGAATTAAGATGTATAAATGAACAAAAAGATTACTTAATAGGATTCTGTCCTGGCTGCAAATCTGAATTTTTAAAAGTTTTAAACAGTTCGCATACAATAAAATGCGCATTATACTCTTTGGATGACGAGGACACTTTGAAGGTTCTCATTTCAAAAAACTCTGAGATAAAAGTCTTTTATCAAAATTTCTGGAAAGTTGATAAACTAATAAAAGAGCTAAACAAATCTTTAGAAAATTCTTCACTTTTGCCAGTGTATTCAAAAGGGTTAATGCATCATAAGTTTTGCGTGATTGATAATAATTATGTATTGTTGGGTTCATTGAATCCTACAAAAAAAGGATTTCAGCAGGTAAACGATTTCATAGTAATAGAATCTAAGACTTTCAACAAAAAATTAAACACAATATACAATCAATTAAGTACTAACCCAAGATTCCAACAGAATTTGCTCAGTAGTGTTTTCTATAAAAAAATTCAACTTTTTGATTGCAAAGTTGAACCTTGTAAAAAGAGATTGTTGTACGAGATTAGAAACGCAAAAGAAAAGGTCTGGTTTGCTCAGTTTTTAATAACTGATAATGATATCGCTCAAACCTTGCTAGAGAAAAGCAATAAGATTGATGTTAAAGGAATAATTAATCAAAATAACATTAATCTAAGAGGGAGCGACTTTCGCAAACTTGAAAACTTTACTAAAACCTTAAAAGACCTGCACTTGAAAGTCTGGATCATAGACAACAAAATAATAACTGGCTCAGTAAATCCTTCAGCGAATGGATTTGAAAATAACGATGAATTAATGATAATAATCTCAGACCCAAAAGTCTATGATGGTTATGTTAAGATGTTTAAAAAACTATACTTTGCCATTTAAACTTGTCTCAAGATATCACGAAAGAGGTATCCCAAAATAAAACCTAAGATAAGTATCTGAATGTAAAAATTAAAATGAAAACCCTTTTCTTTTCTTAAAAACAGGTCCATTTTTGACAGTTCTAAAGCGTATTCAGAGAATAGAATTGCTGAAGAAGATTCATTCTTTTCAGCAAGTTGTTTTGCATACGTATAATAACTATAAGCTACAATAGGAAAATAACCTTTAGCTGTCTGTTTCTGAATCTCTTTAAATGCAGCATTGAGTTTCTCTGAGATGGTTTCATTAAATCTTGATTGGTCAACAAAGAGGTATGTATTAAAAACATTGAGCGAAGCCCTTGTTTTAAGAGACTCAAACAAACACAAGTCATACTTTGATTCTTCAAAATACTTTTTTGGCAGGTCCAAATTTATCGAAGACAGCATAGATTCTGGAACATAAAATTTTAAGAACTCCTTCATAGAATTTAATTCGTAGATCATATCCATGCATTGTTTTTTCAAGTAATCTTGATCAAAGTTTAACTGCTTTGTATCCAGGGAATAAAACTTTGACCATAAAACAGCGCTATAAATCCTTTCAAAAGCATAAGCCAAGGAAAACAAATCGCTTTGATTATTCTCAAACTTGGCTAGTTCTTTTTTGGCTTCTTCAACTCTTGAGTTCACAACGCCTTTTATCTGCAAATCACCTAAAGTTTTTGCTTCTTTGGTTAGCAAGTTATTATCAAAGAAATCTATTTTTGATTTAACAAACGTCTCAAGTTCACCAACTTCATCAGGATTGCGTTTTAAGAGTAGATATAGTAATCTAGGGTTGGCACTAAAACAAAAACTTGCGGCAGCATAAAAATTACCTTTGCTCATTGCATCTAAGGAATCATTATAGAACTGTTGAGCTAAATTGAGATAACTCTCCTCATCCTCAGCCAAAGATGAGTTTACTTGAACCAACAAATTCTTAGTTCTATCGCATAACTTGTTTGCAACCTCTTTCATAACAGTTTCATATTTCTGGTCTGAAACATTAACTACTTTCTTTTCATAGAATTTTTTACCTGTAAAGTATTCCAAGGCATCATACAAACTCGTTATTTCAATTACACCCTTGTTTCCCATTACTTTACCATACTCTGTAAGATTAATCGTTTGATTCTCTGATTTAACAATAGATTGACCAAACGGAATCAAAATCGTTTTAATGTTTGTTTCAAAGGTTGACTGAACCTTCTGTAAAAGACCTGCTACAGGACCAATAAGATACCCTGAGTTTATAGTACCCGTAACTGCAACGCTATCATTGATTGGCAAATCTTTCAAAGCAGCGACTGTTAGAACTGCAATAGCCATGCTTGCACTCGGTCCGCTAACCATAAAACTGCTCGTATCAACCCTATAAAAGAAATCATATTTGGAACAATCTTCCTCAAGGAACTCGCAAGCCAATTTGTTTGAGTACCTTATCGAAGCCTGTAAGTCTATGCTACTCATGGGCGAGGTATCAATAAACACATTTCCAGAACCTTCCTTTAACCAAAGATATATCTTAGCAGTACTTCCGTGTGAGAAAGTTGAGTCCGGATTGCTTACTGCCAATGCATTAATTGAATAAACTTTTGATTTCTGCAGAATCATATGAGAAAACAACACCAAAACCAAAAACAAAATGGCTATCTCAATAACAACAACTAAAACCTTTCTTTTATCTTGAGGTTTAAGCTTGTGCTTTGCTCTAAATTGAATATGCTTTTTAATAACTTTTCTTCTTTTTTTATCTGTTTGATTATGAGATTTCTTATTCATTTTATTTTTACCTAACTAAGAACAAGAAACAGAATGAAAATTTATAAACTTATCCTTTATTTAATTTTCAAGTGATAACACACTCTCAGAAATCATTAAGCGATGATTGATTGCTTCTTGATAACCTCTTAAGTTTACCAATTGTTTCCTCTTTTGAAAGCAGTTCATCTTCAACTGTAATATTTACTTGCTCAAGCACTTTAACCGCAAGCTTATCTCCAATTATCTCTTTAAGTTTTTTGAAACCTACTTTTTTCACATCCCCCAGATTTTTAATGCCATTAGAATAAAGCAGTCTTGCTCTATGTTTCCCAATACCTTTTAGTTTAAGCAGAGGAATTAATTCTTCCTTAGCTCCATAATGCAACCTCATTCTTAATCTAAACAAATCGTTTACTAACTTAACTTTGTTCACAACCTTAGCCAACTCAATCAACGCATAGATTAACCAGTCAACCAGTTCAAGTTTAACCCTCAACTCTCCAGGCCTAACATTATACTTTTCTAAAATTTCTTCCTCATCAAGTTCATTAATCCAATCATCCAACAACTTGGCAAACTTCACTGCTTTAAGGAACTCTTCAAAATCGTAATCAAATTCTGAAGGCAAGTCAAACAACAAACTATCTTGTATCTCTTGTATTAATTCATAAACCCAATCAATGTCCTTTTTATACACTGAAGGCAAAGGTCTTAACTCTAAAGACTTCGATATCAAAACCAGAATTGCAAAACTATCAAACTGCTCAACTCTTTCAAGGGCTTTGACAAAATCATACGCTGTCAAAGGATCTAGATAAAGTTCTGAAACCCTTTTACCCAGACTTGTTGCATAATAAAATTCATTGTCTATGTACAAGAAACCTTTTTCTATCAACTCAGAAATAATGCCTTTAATTAAAAACCTTATCTTATCAACATCCTTATACTGATGAGACCAGAATGTTTTATTAAAGAAGGTTATTAAATCTTCTTCAGTGTTAAAGAAATTTCCGGCAATCAAAGATAATGCAAAGGTTCTCAAAACTGGCTCAACTGCCAATTTAGAATAAATGTCTTCAGGTTCCCCCAGGATATAGTCGTTGATTGCTTTTTCTCTTTCAGAAACGCTCGAAACAACAATTATAGCTTCTCCAACATTATCATATTTAGGTCTTCCTGCTCTACCAGCCTGTTGCATATACTCCATAATCGGAATATACACAGACCTTCCTCTACTATACCTTTTGAGGTCTCTAATAATAACTCTAAATGCTGGCAGGTCAACACCTGCAGCCAAAGTGGGTGTTGCCACGATTACTTTCAATATCCCTTCACGAAAAGATGTTTCTATCAGCTCTTTTTGTTCAGGAAGCAATCCAGAATGATGAAAACAAACTCCAAACTTAGAACACTCCTCTAACTTCAAGCACTGCACTGTAGGCCTTTCAAGTACTGAAACAAGCTTATTACTCAATTCATTAAGTTTATTCAAATCAAGATTTAGGTTTGATCTATTAAAGTTCTTTTCTAAAAAATGAGCAATATCTAGAGCTACCTTTTCTGCACTTCGTTTAGCATTAACAAAAATCAAAACCTGTTTGTTTTTCTTAAGCGTATCTACAACTAAATTAATAACTTCGTCTTTAGAATGCTCTTCGATTTTCAAACTAAAACTATTAGAAAAAAGAGCTATTTAAAAATATTTTGAGTTAGAACCAAAAAAAGCAAAGCACTTAGTTATTAAACGCCCAGATTTAAAATCAAAATTAGTAAAACTCTCTTATTAGATTAAAGGGATAAACTTCTTTATTTCTAAGCTCGGCCTTTAACAAAAAGATGTTAAACTTCTGCTCCTCAAAAAAAGATTTAAGTCTAAAGGCGTCATCAAATAAAAGAACATTTTTTCCATATATAAAAAATCTCAGATGTTTCAAACTAGTCTCTTCTGCTTTAACTTCAAAAAACTTCTTGCCAGACTTTAGTTTCTTAACATTAAAAAAGGATGCTGAACTTTCATTAAATAATAAAGCGTCTTTAACCAAAAAATTCGGATTCATAAACAAATACTTCTTATTATCTATAGCAATTATCCTAAAAATATCTATCAAATCAGAATCAAGGCATCGTATTCCGATAACCTCCTTAAACAGATTTCTTTTAACAACAAGATGTCTGTACAAAAAAGTTCCGGCATCAGAATTAACTTTATCATTTATTCCTATGAAAATCGTGTCTTCAAAAGGCAAAAAGTTGTTTATGTCTAAAAAGATATTCTCTGGGAGTTCTAAGATAATATGAAAATTAAATTTTTTAACAAATTTCAAAAGTAAGTCTCTATATTCAAGGTCTTGTGAAGAACCATAGATTATCCCTTTTTGTATCGAGATGATATAATCTTTTACATCCTGCAAAAAAGCGAACTCCTTAAATTCATCTAGAAAAAAAACTGATTTATTTAAACTCTTAAGAGCACCAACCAAATCTGAAAGCCGCGTTTTTATTAGGTTATCTAAGCCATTAATCTGATTAAAAACAATAAAACTCATAATGCAAACTAATCTGAAAAGATTTATAAATTTAATGATATATTTTTGAAACATGAACGAAAAAACCAAAGGCTATCTCTTCATCAATCTAAAAACATACCTCGAAGGTTCCGGAGAAAAAGCCTTAGAATTATGCAAAACTTGTGATTCTATTAAAAGAAAATTTAAGTTGTGTGAGATTGTTATAATTTCTCAAGTAGCTGACATATATAGACTTTCCAGTAAATGCAAAACCAAAGTGTTTTCTCAACATGTTGATATCACAAAACCTGGAGCCTACACAGGCAAGGTTCTTTTTCAAACTGTAAAGGATGCCGGTGCCAAAGGCATTTTAATAAATCATTCAGAAGACCAGAGAACAATCCACGAAATTTCTGAACTAATCAATGCTTGTAAAAAAAATGATTTAACCTCATTAGTCTGCACCATAAACGAAGAGACTGCACAAGCTATTGCTCAGTTAAATCCTGATTTTATTGCGATTGAACCTCCCGAACTCATAGGCACAAAAACCTCTGTATCTACAGCTAAGCCTCATCTTATTGAAAAAACCGTAAAATACATCAAATCAATAAACCCAAACATAAAAGTCCTATGCGGAGCAGGAATACATTCCAAGAAAGATGTAACAAGAGCATTAGAATTAGGAAGCGATGGTGTTCTTGTAGCCTCAGCGTTAGTCAAACCAAAGAACAGAAGCAAAAAGATACTAGAAATGTGTGAAGCAATAGAACAATTCTTTGAAAAAAAGAAAAAATATTAAAATAGGAGCTAAGTTCTAAAAAATTTAGGGAGGCGTGGCCCAGCGGCTACGGCGGTCGGCTGCAGACCGACTTTTCCTGGGTTCAAGTCCAAGCGCCACCACTTTCAAACTATTTCTTAGCAAAGAAATTAGACAAAGAGCATTGTTTAGAATCATTCAACAAATCTTCTTCTGATA
>JASKKU010000007.1 GCA_030154045.1 Candidatus Woesearchaeota archaeon | reverse complement strand
ATTAACATCTACACAAGTTAAAGTATCTCCTAATGCTTGAATAGCTTTTCCAGCTCCGCAGGATGCAGGATAATTTTTTAATTTAGTCCAGCTTAAATCCGAGATTTCAGCATCATTTATTTGTCCATTTGGTAAAGAAACTGTTCCACCAGAGACAGTTAAGCCATTTGTGATAGTAGCGCTTCCAACGACATGTAATGTTGAAGAAGGATTGGCAGTTCCAATACCAACATTTGTGGAAGAAACATACATTAATCCAGATATATTCAAGTAGGTGTTATACGGAGTTATTTTTCCAATGCTAAGTAAATCTGTAGCAAATATAACTGAGAGATTTAGAGAAATGGCTAACAAAGTAATAAAAATTACTAAAGTCCTATAATAATACCTGTTTTTGAAGTTCAATATAGTTTTTTCTATATCTTTAACTTATTAAATTTTTTGTTTTTAATGTTTTGCTATGAGTTATAATCTGGTTTAGATTTATAAACTTAAATAGAAGGCGCCCAAATGATGTTAAGTTGATTTAGATCACTCTCTTTTTCAAGTTAGAGTTCTAAAACAACAAATATAAAATAATCCCCGTATCCGGAACCAGATGCCTGAGAGTGCTGGACTGAAAAAGAATGCGGAGTTCCATAAGCTCCTTATAGTATATTTAAATCACCTACTGCACCTGATGTGGATTTTGCTATATTGGTTCCACGAAGATACATAGGAAAATCATTGCCGTTACCTTCTGAGGAAAAAACACCATGTAATACTGAAGTACCTGCACCATTCCAATATTGTACAACGACTGTACCGCCAAAAGTTAAGGTGTTGTTTGAAAATTCTATTCTAACAATATCAAAGACATCATTGTACGTTTTGGATGTTTTATAAAACCTTACAATTTTTTTTACAACAGGTAGTTCAGAGCTTGAAGTTATTATGTTAGGAAAAACACTTGAATCTTTTCCATCAAGGTAGTCTGCATTTAAGCCGCTTCCTGAACCATCTACATTTTTTATCTTGTTTAAAAATGTTGTATCTGATGCAGAATTGAGGCTAGAAGCGTCATTGAACTTTAAGGTGTTCTTGATTGTTAAACTCTGGACATTTAAGTTCTTTAAGTTAGACTCTGATTGTGGATTTAGATAATAATTTGTATCATCGGAATCATAAAATATTGGCGACCTAATATTTGAGGTTGCTCTAATTGTTCCATATACATCTAAGTTGTAAGCAGGACTTGTAGTTCCTATGCCTACAAAACCATCCACATAAAGGTTTGGAGTTCCAATCAGATGAAGACTGTCATCATCTGTGAACCTTGCCCAGACTTTGTTTGCATCTTCGGGTTCGTAGATTTCCAAGTTTTCGCCATTACCTCTAATAGCAATATCTCCTGTTTGAGCGGCATCAAAGAAAATGTTTGGGGTTGTGCCTCCATCAACCCTTATGTTTGAATTTGCATATAATGTGCTAGTAAACCTGCCCATTCCAGTCACATCTAAAGTGTACAAAGGATTGGCTGTTCCAATACCAACATTTGTGGAAGAAACATACATTAGTCCTGAGAGGTTTAAATAAGTATTATATGGAGTGATCCTTTCAATTTTTAATAGGTCTGTAGCTTTAGCTAAGGGATTTAAAAGAGAGAAGACTATTAAAGCTAAACATAATAGTTTGATCAATTTTGTGTTCTTTTTTATTCGTTGGTTTTATCTTTTATTTTAATTTTAGTTGTTCCTTTTTTAATTTTATGAAAGTGTGTCTATTAATCACTAAACTTTTAATAACTAGCGACTTCTTTAATTTTTATGGTTAAAGCTAAGTTAATGCTGGCTCCTTTGAGTGAGCTTACAACTTTAAGCTTTAGGATTATTGCTAAGGAATTAGGCGCTGACTTAACCTTTGTTCCTTTAGTCAGTAGTTTTGCTTTGGTTTATGGCAATGATAAGACAAGAGAACTAGTTTTTGAAGGAAAAAAAGAGCCTGGATTGAAAGGAATACAGATTTTTGGTAACAATCAAGAGATAATAAAAAAGGCCGTGCAGTTTATAGATGAATTGAATATTTATGATATCATTGATTTGAATGCTGGCTGTCCTTCAAGAAAGATTGTTGATTCAGGTTCTGGTTCTGCATTGTTAAAGGATTTGCGTTTGTTAAGAACTCTTGTAAGAACTATTAGAGAAAATACTAAGTTGAAGGTTAGTGTTAAAGTAAGGTTGGGTTATTATAAGAATAATATTGAAGAGGTTGTTAAGGCTGTTGAACCTTTTGTTGATATGATTATAATTCATGGCAGGGTTGCTAAGCAAGGCTATTCGGGCAAAAGTGATTGGGATTCTATATTTAGGGCTAAAGAATTAACGAATAAAATTGTTGTGGGCAATGGCGATATCTGGAGCAGGGAAGACTATTTTAAAGTTAAAGATAAGGTTGATGCCGTAATGATTGGAAGAGCTGCGTTGAGAAACCCTGGAATATTCTCAGAAATAAAGTATGATAAAAAAGCTTCGAAATCAACAATTTTGCTTAGGCTTGTTGAGTTAGAACAAGATATTAATGCGCTTAAAAAACTCTCGTTGTTTTTGATAAGCGGTTTAAAAAATTCTAAAGAATTCAAGAGAAAAATAACTTTAATCAAAGATTATGATGAATTAAAAGACTATCTTATCTTTCTGGCTAATGAGATAAAACCTGAATGATAGATGCTCCAGCTTTTTGGCCTTATTTTTCTGCCTTCAATTTCCCATTGCTGTTCCATTACATTTACTGTTTTTATGTGAATGAACTCTTCGTGATTCCTTAGTTCGTTTAAAAACTCAGCGTTTTGGATTATTGTAGGTGTATAAACTGCAATGAAACCGCCTGTTTTTAATACTGCTTTTGCTGTATCTATAGCTTGCCAAGGTTCAGGAACATCTAATGTTAATAAAGAGGCCTTTATCCCTTTAAGTTTTGAGGCTACAAAGTTTGCATCATAAATGTCTCCAATCAAGAATTCAATATTTTTTATTCCTAAAAACTCAGCGTTGCTTTTTGCGATTTCTTGATGGTCTTCTCTTATGTCAAGCGAGAAAACTTTTTTACAGTATCTTGCCAAAGCAATTGCTAAAGCGCCTGTGCCTGAGCCAGCATCTATGCAAATGTCATCTTTTCCGATTAATGTGTTTGCTAAAATTAAACCAATATCTTTTTTTGGGATTATCTGAGCTCTTCTTTTTATTTTATCATATAAATCAGAGAATTCGGGGTTGATGACAATAAGTTCTTTGTTAGTGTTTGTTTTTAGTATATCGCCAGGCTTGGCATTTTCTAATTGCTCTTTTTTTATCATGCCGAAGTTGGAATGAAAATCTTTGCTTCTATCAACTAAGAAACTCTTAAATGTTTGTTTGTGCAATAAAATGACTTTGTTGTTTTCTTTGTTCATAACTTATTGATGATTCCTTGTTATTAAAAAGTTTTTGTTAAGGTTTTTGTTAATCTAGTGTGAATTTTAAGGTTTGTTTTTTTCACTTTTGAGATGAGAATAAGTTTTATATAGCTACTTCGAGAGTTTTATTGTCAATGGATTTGAAAGAGGATATTGAGAATCTTGATGAATTGTTTAATAAAGTTAGTATTCTTGAAGAGCTTTCGCAAGTAAATAAAAAGTATGGCTATCTTCCCGAGAAAGTTCTAAGACAAATAAGCTTTGAGAGAAATATTCCTCTGTCTAAACTTTATGGGCTTGCTACTTTTTATAACCAGTTTAAGTTAGAGGCTAGCGGAAAGTATGTTATTGAGGTTTGCGAAGGCACTGCCTGTCATATAAATCATAGTAGTGAACTTAAAAGAGCTGTAAAGGATGTTCTTAAGATAGATGTTAATCAAACCACAAAAGATAAGTTGTTTACTTTGAGAGAAGTTAGATGTCTAGGCGTTTGTGCGATGGCGCCTGTTTGCAGGATTAATAATAAGATTTATGGAAATCTTAACTATAACAAAATGAAAGCTTTGATTAAAGAAATTATGAAATCAGAAGGAAATCATAAGCAGGAATAATAAAATTTTGATTGAAAAAGAACTTAAAAGAAAAAAAGAACAAAAAATGAAATATACCCTAAGGATCTGCGGAGCAACTGCATGCAGAGCGAGTGATTCGCTTGCAGTGATGGATAAGTTGAAACAGTTGATTGAGGAAAGAAAGCAGGAGTTTAGTGATAAAGGCATAGATGTTGAGATTAAGGAAGTTGGATGTATAGGTTTATGTGGAAAAGGCCCTTTAATGGTTGTTGAACCATGTTCTATTTTATATACAAATCTTAAAGTTAAAGATGTTGAAACGATTGTTGATTCCTTACTTAATCACAGAGTTGCGGAGAATTTATTGTATAAAAGAGATAATCAAAGCTTTGAAAAGATTAATGATGTCCCTTACTATAAATATCAGGACAGGTTTTTGCTTAGGAGATGCGGTGTTATTGAACCTTTGTCTTTGAGAGAATATATTGAGAATGATGGGTTTAAGGGATTAAAAAGGGCTTTGGAGCTTAATCCAGAAGAAGTTATAAATGAACTTTTGAAATCTAAGTTGAGAGGCAGAGGTGGTGCAGGATTCCCAACAGGTTTGAAATGGAAGTTCTTAAGGCAAGCTCAATCAGATGTCAAGTTCTTGGTATGCAATGCTGATGAAGGCGACCCTGGAGCTTTTATGGATCGAAGCCTTTTAGAGAGCGACCCTTTTGCTGTTATTGAAGGCATGCTTATTGGTGCTTATGCTACTGGTGCAAAGAAGGGATTTATTTATGTAAGAGAAGAGTATCCTTTGGCTTCTCAGAGAATTAAACAAGCGATAAAAATTTTAAGAGAGAATGGTTATCTAGGAGAAAACATTTTCAACAAGGTTTCTTTTGATATTAAAGTTGTGGAAGGTGCTGGCGCGTTTGTTTGCGGAGAGGAGACTGCATTGATAAAATCTATTGAAGGGAAAAGAGGTCAGCCAAGGGTAAGGCCACCGTATCCTGCTGAGAGAGGAATTCTAGGAAAGCCAACTAACATAAACAATGTTAAAACTTATGCATCTGTAACTCTGATTTTTGAGAAAGGAGCGGAATTCTTTGCCAACTTAGGAACAGAGAATTCAGGAGGGACTGTTGTTCTGTGTTTGAGCGGTGATTTGGAAGATACAGGAATCATCGAGGTTAAGATGGGGACTCCTTTGAAGACTGTTTTATACGATATTGCTGGAGGTTCAAGAAGCAAGAAAGAACTTAAGGCAGTGCAAATTGGGGGCCCTTTAGGAGGTTTAGTACCTAAAGAACTTTTTGATATTGCTTTGGATTATGATTCTTTAAAGGAAATAGGGTCAATGTTGGGTTCTGGAGGTTTGATTGCCTTAAATCAAGATGATTCTATACTTAAACTTGTGAGTTTCTTCCTGGACTTTTTGAGGTTGGAATCCTGCGGGCAATGTACTCCTTGCAGAGAAGGCGTTGTCCAACTTAAGAAGATTATTGATAGAATAATAAATCATAATGCGAATTATGAAGATTTAGATCTATTGAATAAGCTATCTGATTATGTAAAGAATAACTCTCTGTGCGGTTTGGGACAAGGAACTCCTAATGTAATTGAATCGAGTTTGAGGTTTTTTATTAATGAGTATGAACAGAAGATATCTGGTCCTGTAATTTATACTATTACTGATGCTTGCATAGGTTGTCATGTCTGTGCAATGAACTGTCCTGTGCAGGCAATTGAGGGCCAACCTAAAGAAAAGCATTTCATTGACCAAAGCAAATGCATCCATTGCGGCAAGTGTTTTGAAGTATGCAAGTTTAATGCTATTACTAAAGATTAAGCTTTAATAAAATGAAAGTAAAGATTAATGGACAGGAATACGAATTTGATAATGGTTTAACAGTTTTGGAAGCTTGCAGAAAGATAGGCATAAAGATTCCAACATTCTGTTATCATGAGCTGTTGGAACCAAGAGCGGTTTGCAGGCTTTGTGTTGTGGAAGTAGATGGAAAGTTGAGGACTTCTTGTTCAACAAAACTTAAAGAAGGAATGAATATTGTAACGAATTCTGAGAAGGTTTTTGATGCTCGTAGAACTAATTTACAGTTGTTGATTGCTGACCATAAACAGGAGTGCTTGTCTTGTAATAAATCGACAGATTGCAAGCTTTTTGAGTATGCTAACGAATACGAAATTGAAGAGATACCTTTTGAAATCTTAAGCAATGAGAACCCTACTGAAAAACAAGATGTGGATGACTCTTCTTATGCATTTATTAGAGATTTGTCTAAGTGTATAAAATGCGGGAAATGTGTTCAAGTGTGCAGTGAATTGCAAACGGTTAATGCTTTAACTTATGCAGGTAGAGGTAGGAGTGTTAGGCCTAGCACAGCTTATGAGGTTCCTATAAATCAAACCGAATGCGTTTTTTGCGGTCAATGTGTGATTAATTGTCCAACCTGTGCTTTGGAAGAGAAGTCTGAGACTGATGAGGTTGTTTCTATTTTGAATGATAAGGATTACATCGTTGCAGCACAGATTGCGCCTTCTGTGAGGGTTTCCATAGGGGAAGAGTTCGGGTTGCCTGCTGGAGAAATCTCTACTGGCAAGCTTATAACTGCTTTAAGAATGCTTGGCTTTGATTATGTTTTTGATACTCAGTTTGGTGCCGACTTAACCATTGTTGAAGAGGCTAATGAGTTGATAAAAAGACTTGAAGGCAATGGAAAATTGCCTATGTTTACTTCCTGTTGTCCTGCATGGGTTAAGTTTGTGGAAGAGTTTTATCCTGAGCATATTGAAAATCTATCTAGTTGTAAGAGTCCTCAACAGATGTTTGGTGCTGTATTTAAGACATACTTTGCAAAGAAGATAGGAAAGCATCCTGAACAATTGAAGTTAGTTTCTATAATGCCTTGTATAGCAAAAAAAGAGGAAGCGAGAAGGTATGAATTTATAGAAGATGTGGATTTTGTTTTGACAACGAGAGAGCTTGCCAGGCTGTTAAAGTCTTATGGCATAGATTTCGCTAAGTTAAAGGAAGGTAGTTTTGATTCTCCTTTGGGAGAGTCTTCAGGAGCTGGCACGATTTTTGGGTTAACAGGCGGAGTATGCCAGGCTGCTTTAAGGACTGTTAATCATCTGCTTACTAATCAGGAAAAGTTGGAGTTTGAATTTAGTAATGTTAGTGAAGACGGCTTTTTAAGAGAAGGTAGTGTTGAAATAAATGGTAGAACTATACGGTTTGCTGTTGTTCAGACTTTGGGAAAGGCAAGGAAAATTTTTGATAATTTAGACAAGTATGATTTTATTGAGGTTATGGCTTGCCCAGGCGGTTGTGTTGGTGGCGGCGGTCAACCAATTCCTACAAATATGGAAATTGTGCAGAAAAGAATTAAAGCTTTAAGAAAGAATGACGAGATGAAGAGTGTTAGATTAAGCCATCTTAATCCATCAATAAATAAATTATATGAAGAGTTTCTTGAAAAGCCTTTAAGCGAGAAAGCCCATAAGCTACTGCATACGACTTATCTTAACAGGAAAAATAATAGACTTTCTAAAGATTTCGGCATATAGTCGTCTTTTTCTATGATTTTGAATCTTGATTTCTGTCTGATTTGTTTTCTACATAATATGTTATGAGAATTAACTATTGTGGAATGGTAACCTTTAAATATATGTTTCGTGAAAATTTGTTGAAGATGAGTAATGAAGTGATGGAAAAGGAGTCTCTAGAAGATAAAGTTAATACGTTTCCGTTTGAATATAACGAAAACGCTTTCTTACAAAATTTGCAAGATAATAAAAAAGTTTATTCTGTTGATACTAACATCCTGCTGATCGACCCGTTTGCACCTTTCTATTTGACAGGAAATGATGTTCCTCAAGAATTGAAAACTGAATTTTCTAACAAATATGGTCTGAACTTTCCTACATATGAACCCGTTGGTAAGCCGAATAATTTTGTGTTATCACAAGTCGTTGAGAAAGAATTGGATAGAATAAAAGATGACCATAAGAAAGACGGTTATGTAAGGTTTATGGCTCGTAGAGCTTTAGACGTTTTGAGGTTTATTTATGATTTAGGTTGGGAAAAAGGGGAAATCCCTACGGAAGGAATTACTCTGCCAAATAAGGGAAAGTTTTTGTATGTTTTGCATGATAAGGATAAGTTTAATAAAACATTCCAGAGATATTTCAAGCCGGATGACGATGTTAGGATTATTTATGACTTGTTAAATATAAATAAGATGCTTAATGAGGACCAGGAATTAATTATGATTACAGAGGATGGGAGTTTCATTAACAAGGCGATGGTTATTGGTGTTAAATTTTCTATTGAAAATTATAAACGAGAGCGTATTACTCAGTATGATTCGGTTTACTCTGGAAAACAAGTCTTAAAAAGAGAGGAAGAGCTTAGCGAAAAGTACAAAGATTTTAATGTCATTATTAAAAAAGGTCTAGATGAAATTATTACAGATTTTAAAATACCTCGTGAGTTGATTCGTCCAAACATGGTTCTGAAATTTGACCCTCCTCTTTCTGAAGATGAGCCTTGGAAAAACTATCTTTTTATTACTGGAGATAAAGAGCATATAAAGCCTCCAGAGAATTTTGAGCAGTATCTTCAGGATTGCTGGGAATTAGATAAAAAATACCTTTATAATAACAGAAACTCAAATAAAGATAAAATCCAAGAATATGACCAACAAAAAATCATTAATAAACTAAATAGAGTAAAAGACCAGGTTAAGAAGAGTAAAAAGTCTAAAATAACAAAATCTGATTTGCTTAAAATTATCTCTAGAGAGTTTAATACAGATAATCGCTACTTAGATGAATTTGATGTTGAAGAAGAGTTCTTTTCTGTTGAAGAGATGTTTTCAAAGTATCCTTTTCACAAGAATATCATGCCTGAAGGCGACCAAATTCCTTTCTTTGAATTCTTGTTATCAAAAGAGATTCCTGTTGTTAGTGTTATTGGCGAGCAAGGTGCTGGTAAAAGTGTATTAGCATTGTTAGCTGGTTTGTATCAAGTATGGAAGAGAGATTATGAGAGAATTTCTTATGTTAGGTCAACTAAAGAAATTGGTGCACAGCCTATAGGTTTCTTGCCAGGAAGTGAATCTGATAAGATGGAACCATGGAAAAGGTCAGTGAGAGATAATCTTATAGATATCTTTTATGATAGAACTCACAGAGGAGACCTTTGGTATAAGAAGAGATTAGAGGATTTCATTTACCAATTAGAGAAGGTTGGCCTGATTGAATTTTTAACACCTCAGTTCTTGCAAGGCAGGACTTTAAATGATAGATTTATAATTGTAGATGAGGCTCAAAACTTTCCAAGGACTGTTGCTTCAATTATTCTTGGAAGAACAGGAGAAACCAGCAAAATCGTGTTCCTTGGAGACCCCAAACAATTAGATGCTGTTCAATATACAGATAGGTTTGTTAATAAATACAACACAGGAATAATCCATATTGCTGAAAGATTAAAGGACCTGGCTATAAGCGCTCATATTACTCTGCCAAAAGGATTTAACAAGAGGTCCGCAGCATCAAAAGCAGCAACATTGCTTTAAGCGTATTCACTCTAGAGTCGTAAAGTTTATATAGGTGTTTACTTTACTTATATACTCATTGGGGAGAGTATAATGAAAAATAAACCGCTTCATTTGATTTTAGATGATTTAAAAGATAAGTATGATTTAAACTTTTCAGAACTTGGCAAGGCTTTTATTGGTTCAGTTTTGAGTATCCCAGCATCATATTTTGTCTCTAGGATACATTATGCTAATTCAAACGTAAAGACTAAGATTAAGAGAGAATTTATAACTTCACTGAAGAAAAATCTATGTGACGAAAAAACCATTGATAAATATAAGGGATTTAGCAAGGACAACTTTTTGGCTTTATTTCAGTATAGAAAGATCAGGGATGATGAAAATAGTATTGAGGGTATATTAAATAAAATAATTTCAGATGATAAAGTTAAAACAGAGGATGTAACTCTTTTTGAAGGAATTTATCACGCAGTTTATGAAGGTTCAAAGAATTACGAGTCTTTGGATAGAGTGAAAAAGAGAGGCAGTGGTTCTTTGAAAAATTTAGAGTATGATGCTGTTATGGAGAAATTGAAAGAGTATTATTCCAATTAAAAATCTTTAATTTTTTTACAGTTCATCCAGGAATTCTGGAAGTTCAAAATAGTTCTTTGGTCCTTTTATGAAAGGTTTGTTAAACTTTTCCGAGAGTTTTTCTAATGAGATTCCATCAATAAATTTATTCTCATTTAAACTAATGTAAGGCAATATGACAAATTCAACCCTGCTTAATAATTCTGGATTTTTAGATAATGCTTTGATTATATCGTTTCCTAGTAAAAGACCTGCTGAAGTTATATTGCCGCCAAAAGAGCTTTTTATCTCTAAGAATTCCTGCTTTAATCTTTTAGCGATTTCTTCTATTACAAAACCAAAAGAAGGTGATGAAATTAGCAAAGTTTTGTGCTTTATTTCTCTATTCAGATCTAAGCCTTCTAAAAACAAAGGCAGGAATTCTGTTAATTCAGAGAAGAATGTGCCCGCTAGGACAACATTTTGATAATTGCCTGCAAGATTTATTACTTTTCTTCTTTGTTCTTTTGTTAAGAACTTTTCAGAACTCCATTTTGTTACTGCAATTGGAATAAGGATGTTCTTTGGATAGCCCTTTCCAAATTCCAATATTTCAGAAACTTCTTCAAAGTTGTCTTGGGAGATTATGCTGCTTAGGTAAACTTTGTTGGACTTTTTTAAGTCAGAAATTATTTGTATTTCTTTTTCAGATTGTTTTTCAGGGATTCTCATCATTTCTGAGCGCGTTTTTTTGTTTACAGAATTTAAGGTTATCTCAATAATATCGGAATTTTCTTCTAAAAACTTGGCAATTTCTTTAGTTAAACCTTTTCCAGAAGTTGAGATTCTTAAAGGTAGGCCTATTTTTTTAGCAATCTCTTTTGCTTCAAGGATGTCTTCTTTTAGTTCAGGGTTGTTTAAGATGTCGTGAGGGTATAAATCTTTGGCATAGTTAATCAGCTTCTTTTTTTCAGAATTAGGAATCTGAGTTGTATAACAATACTTGCAGACAGGGTTACAAAACTTGGTTTTGTTATGTTTTCCAAACGCTTCAACCATTATTGAAAGTTCATTATCGTAATCAATATGCAGAGAGAGCCAATTAGGTAGAGAATGTTTTATTTTTGTTAATTCCTCTTCACTAAAATCCTTTAAGTAATAACGTTTCATTAATGCGAGAAAACTCTGATTTTTTAAAAAGGTTGTCATATGGAAAAGTTTTTAATAAGATGTTATATAAATCCAGCTTATGAATAAACTTTCGATAATCTTTGTGATAATAGCAACTTTTCTTAATGCGTTTGCTCAAATGTTCTATAAAATGGCATCAGAAACCATGTTTTTAAATCCTTTAACTTGGTTTAACCCTTACTTGATAACTGCGTTAGGTTTTTACTTTGTCTCAGCATTATTGATTATCTATGCGCTTAAGTATGAGAAGCTTTCTTTGGTTTATCCGGTAATTGCAACAGGTTTTATCTGGGTTGCTATTCTTTCTAATTTTATTTTTAATGAACCTTTAACCTTTTGGAAGGTTTCTGGAATTTTAACCATCATCTTTGGAATTTATGTTTTAAATGATGATAATTTTAATCTTAAGTTGGGTTCAAGGAGTGATAAAAAATGATTCTGTTTGCTTATCTTTCCTTGCTTTTATCTACAATACTTAATTCACTTGGAGCTTTATTTTTGAAAAAAGGTTCTAAGGATTTTAAGGTCTGGAAATTATTAAACAATAAGAAAGTTATTTTTGGATTTTTTATTTATCTGTTATCAACAATATTCTTTGTTTTTGCTGTGAAATTCTTGCCTATATCCATAGCATATCCTATAAGTTCCCTATCCTATGTTTGGGTAGTTGTTTTTTCAGCCTCCACCTTAAAAGAAAAAGTTAAATTGAATAATTGGCTAGGAATTATCATAATTATTTTAGGTATTGTTCTTTTGAATTTGAGGTGAGATTATGATTAAGAAAATTAAAATTAATCCTCAAAAGAATTTTGTTTTCTCGTTAGGCGGTTCTGTGTTGTTTAAAAAGAATAAATTTGATTTGGATTACCTGAATTCATTTTTGAAGTTTGTTAAAGGGCTTTTGAATGAACGGAAGAATGGTAAAATAATTATCTCGGTTGGAGGCGGAGTTTTTGCGAGAGAATACATTAATGCTTTACGTTCTTTAGGAATCAAGGATGAGTTTTTTCTTGATAGACTTGGATTAAGGGTTGTTGATTTAAATGCGTTCTTAGTCTTGGAAGCGTTCAAAGGTTTAGCTTATGAGAAAGTTGTCAAGAATCCTTTTTATATTCCTAAAACAAATAAAAGAGTAATCATTTATGGGGGATTCAAGCCAGGTTTTTCATCAGATTATGTTGCAAGCGCTTGCGCTAAGGTTTATAATACAAACATAGTTTTTAACCTTACAAATGTAAGGTTTCTTTATGACAGGGACCCAAAGAAGTTCAGAAAAGTTAAAGTTATTGTTAAGACTTCTTGGAAGGATTTTATAGACCTTGCTGGGGAGTTTACAGCAGGCAAAAATTTTCCTTTTGACCCTGTGGCGTCGAGATTTTGTCAAAAGAATAATCTAAAGGTTGTGATTCTTGATGGGAGAGATTTCTCTAATCTGAGGAATGCTATTCACGGCAAAAGTTTTGAAGGCAGTTTGATTTATTAGCTTATTTGATAACATTGTTTGCTTTGCGTGTTGGAAAATTATTTAAACTTCTTTCTTGTACTTTGATTTATGAGTTCGAAAAAGGCTGAAAAAAAAGACCTTGGAATTACAGTAAAAAAATCAGAAGATATTGCCGAATGGTATTCTCAGGTTGTGCTTAAGTCTGAGCTGGCAGATTATGCTCCAGTTAAAGGTTGTATGATTCTTAGGCCCAATGGTTATTTCATATGGGAAAAAATCCAAGAGTATTTCAATAAGGTTTTGGAAGAAAAAGGCGTTAGGAACGCTTATTTTCCAATGTTTATTCCTGAATCTTTCTTTGTAAAGGAGGCAAAGCATGCCCAGGGTTTTAATCCTGAGGTTGCCTGGATTGAGAGAAAGGATGAAAATGAGATGAGATTGGCAATAAGACCTACATCGGAAACCATTATCTATGATTCTTATTCAAGGTGGATAAGGTCTTGGAGAGATCTGCCTTTGAAAATGAATCAGTGGTGTAATATTGTGAGATGGGAAACTAATGCTGTTAAATTGCTTCTTAGGAGCAGGGAATTTTTGTGGCACGAGGGTCATTGTGCTTATGAATCTGAAGAAGAATGTAAAAAAGAGACCTTGATGTTTTTGGATGAATATGCTAAACTCTGCGAAGACCTTTTAGCAATTCCTGTTGTGAAAGGCGAGAAGACTGAGAGGGAAAGGTTCGCAGGAGCGGTAAATACTTACACTATTGAAGCATTGATGCCTGATGGCAAGGCTTTGCAATTGGGGACAACGCATTATTTAGGCCAGAATTTCTCAAAGGCTTTTGATATCTCTTTCTTAGGAAAAGACGGAGAACAGCATTATGTTTATCAGAACTCTTTTGGGTTTTCTACCAGATTGATTGGCGCAACGGTGTTGATGCATTCAGATGACAAGGGATTAGTGTTACCTCCAAAGGTTGCTCCTATTCAAGTGAGAATTGTTCCGATTTATAGAGAAAACAATAAAGAAGAAATTTTAGGTAGTGTTGAAAAGATAAAACAAATGTTACAATCTAAATTAAGAGTTGATGTTGATTTAAGCGATAATACTCCTGGTTGGAAGTTCAATCAAGCTGAACTCTTAGGTATACCTATTAGGATTGAACTAGGTCAAAAAGATTTAGACAAAAATGTAGTTACAGTTGTGAGGAGAGATACCTTAGAGAAAACAACTTATGAAATGAATGATTCTCTTTTGGATAACATCCTAAACTTAATGGATGACATTCATAAAAACCTTTACAACAGGGTAAAGCAGCATATTGAAAAGCATACGATAAGGAGTAGTGATCTTGTTAACGCTATAGAGAAAATAAACGAAGGTAATTGGGTGTTAATACCTTTCTGTGGAAATCCTGTCTGCGAAGATAATCTTAGGGAGAAAACTGATGGAGTTACAACAAGGGTTATACCTTTTGATCAGCCAAAGGATAAAACTGAAAAGTGCGCTGTTTGCGGCGAGAAGTCAAAGTATTGGGTAATAATTTCAAGAGCATACTAATTAGATTTTTTTGTTGTTTTGTGTTCTTTTTTGTTTTTTTGCTTAAATTATATCTTGTAGTCTTCTGGAGCAATTAACAGAACAAATTCGCCTTTTGGATTTGAGTGAATCTTTTCAAGCACTTCTTTAGGTGTTCCTCTTATAGTTTCTTCGAATTTTTTTGTCATCTCTCTACAAATACAGACTAATCTTGTTGGCAAGACATCATTTAGAATCTCTAAGGTTTTCTTAATTCGATAAGGACTTTCATAAAAAATAGTTGTCCTAGTTTTTGATATTCCTTTTAATATTTTCTTTTTCTTTTCTTTGGTTTTTGGTAAGAAACCTAAGAATTCAAAAGCATGGCTCGGAAATCCTGATAAAATTAAGGCATTTATTGCAGCGCTTGGTCCTGGTATTGATGTAAAAGGAATCTCTTGTTTAATACAGTCCCTTATTATTAAAAACCCTGGGTCGCTAATTAATGGAGTGCCTGCATCGGTTACTAAGCAAGCAATGTTGTTTGTTTTTATTAGTTCTATTATTTTTTTTAGTTGCTTCTTTTCGTTGTACTCGTTGTTGATTATGAAAGTTTTATCTTTGTAATCAATGTTGTGTATTTTCAATAGGTTCTTTATCCTTCTAGAATCCTCACAAATAATCAGATTGGAATCTTTTAGAGTTTCTAAAGCTCTTAGTGTAATGTCTTTGCTATTGCCTATTGGAGTTGAGATAATGTATAACATTTTTTCTCTTTTTATTCTGATACATCATTTCATCAGCAAGTTTGTACAGCCTTTCGAACTCTTCTTTTGATGAGATCTTTCCGATAGCATATCCAATAGAAACCCCGTTATATGATTTAAGGTTTGCTGTTTTTTGGTTTAGCGATTCTTCAATCCTGTTTAACAATTTTGCTGCATTGTCTATGTTTGCGTTGTCTGCAATTATTAGGAACTCGTCACCACCAAATCGAATAATTTTTTCATTTTCTCTAGTGCATTGTCGTAAGGTTTTAGCTACATAATTTATTACTTTGTCGCCTTCCAGATGGCCGTAAAGGTCGTTGATTTTTTTAAGGTTATTGATGTCAATGTTTATTAGCAAGAAATTGTTATCGTTATTTTTTAGTTCGGATAAGAATTTGTTGAGATAATTTCTATTGTAAATCTTTGTTTGTGAATCAAGATAAGGTGCTATGTTATGGTAAAAATAGTAATCAAGTAAGAGAGAGATGATTTTGCCAATTCTTGAAATCTGTTCCAAACTTTTATTTATGGGATTATTTACCTTAGGCAGTTCAAAGCAGGTGAAACCATAAAAGTTTTTCCCAAAAGAATAAACCACTGCCAAAAAATCTTCTTCGTCCCAGCCTTGTTTTACTATTTGATCAAGTTTTATTACACTTGCATCACTGTCTTTTTCTTCTTTTGGGATATAAATGACATTGTCTGAGATTCTGAATTTGGATAAAATTTCGTTATGAGAAATTATATCATCTTTAGTAATTGCTTCAATAAGAATCTGTTGTTTTAAAATTTCATCAGAGATTCCTATAAGGTCATAGGATGAAAGGGAGTTGTTTAAGTAAACCTTTGTTAGTTTAACTTTCCAGATTTTAATATTAGACAGAATCTTTTCATTTATATATCTAGCAAGTTCGTTTTCATTGAGATTTATAAATTCATCTAAAACTTTGTGTATTACTGATTCATTGTTTTTGTTAAACTCATTTTTCTTTTTTAAAACTAGTAAATTTGCCATTTTAGATATCATGTGTATATTAATTTACTTTTTAGTATCTTGTGTTTAAAAAGTTTTCTCTTATTTTTATTAATCTGTTGTTATTTGTTTTTTTATTAAGAAAGAGTTGTGTTTTTATTCGCCTTTGAGCTTTGGATTAAAATAAAGCATGGCCTTTGCATTCTTGTTTTTATACATCATCTTGTCAGAAATCCTATATAATTTTTCGAAGTCTTCATCGCTGTTTATAGTACCGTATGCAAAGCCTATAGAAACTCCATAAAACTCCTTAAGTTCTGTTGATTTGTTTTCGCTTAGAATTGACTTTAAACGACGAAATAATCCAGAAACCTCTTCAATATTAACATCTTTTGCTAAGATTAAGAACTCGTCTCCGCCCCAACGGATTATGATTTCATTATTTCTTAGATTTTCTTTGAGTTTATCTGCAACATAATTTATCCGTTTGTCTCCTTCTAAATGCCCATATTCATCATTTACTTTTTTTAGGTTATTAATATCAATATTTATTATTAGATAATTCCCATTAGGATTGCTTTTTTTTATTCTTTTTAATTCTTCTTCTAAATAATTTTTATTATAAACTCCTGTTTGGGCATCTCTGTAAGGCGCGATGTTTTTATAGTAGTACATTTCCAAAAGAAAAGATATCGCTGCGTTTGAATAATGAATGTTTGAGATACTTTTTTCAATAGGATTTTCTTCTTTAGGTAGGTCAAATGATGTGTAACCATAAATCCTGTGGCCCTTTCTATAAATGCTTAGAAACATGTCCTTTGGATGCCAGCCTTTGATTTCGTTTTGCTCTAATGGAATTGGTTTAAATATTTCAGATTCTTCTTGTTCATTATGAGGAATGTAAAGAATATTTTCATTGATTTCGAATTTTCCTGATGATTCGAGGATATTTTCTAAATCTCTTCTCTTATGTGCGTTTATTAAGATTTCTTGTTTTAAGATTTCATCTTCAATGCCTTGAAGGTCATAACTTATGATGCCATTGTGGTTAAAGAATGTTTTTGTAAGTTTGGCTTTCCAGATTCTTGTTAAAGGTTCAATAATCATATTAATTGTTCTTGCAAGTTCTTTTTCAGGGGTTTTAATAAAATCATCCGTGAATTTAATATATTCTATTAAGGTCTGTTTTTCATTATCACTTAGATTGCAATCTTTTTTTATCATAATTTACAGAAACGAGAGATTGTTTAAAAAGCTTTTTAAACTAAAAAATTATTTTTTGATTAATGGTAAAAAACATAATCTCAGAGGAATGGCTTAACCATTATTTTGATGTTACACAGAGGGCTTTAAACAAAGTTAAGGATGCAGGCTTTGATGAATCCCGTAAAGAAGAAGCTTTAGATTTCTTGGATATGGCTGAAAGATACTTCAAAGATGCTAGTTTTTTCTATTCAAAAGGAGATTTTGTGAACGCGTTTGCGGCTGTCAATTATGCGCACGGCTGGTTAGATGCTGGCGCAAGAATAGGTTTATTTAAGGTCAGGGACAGCAAACTGTTTACAGTTGATGATGACTGAATTACTTATTTTTGTTCAATTCTTTAAATGATAGTATGCTGCTGTTGCGGGAAGTTCTAGATACTTCTTCAAGTGTTTATATTCTTTAATGATTTTTTTGATGTATTTTTCAATGGCGAGTAATTCATTCTTTGACCTGAAATTTTGAGATTCTTCGTTGAATTTTTTAAAGAACAACATTTTGTATTCAGTTGAGTCTTTGATTCTTTTAAAAAAAGCATACATCTCTTCTTTCTTGTTTAATATGCTTTCAAGTTTGGGATGATAATTGCGGTTTTCTTCTAGAACATCTTTTAAATATTCAAGTTCTTCAATTTTTGAGGATAAATCCAACAGAGGGTCATAGCTTCCAAAGTCTATTGAAACTTTTGGTTTTGCTATCCCAAAAACAGCTTTTGAGTCTTTAATCTTTTCTTTAATTATTTCGTTTAAAGAATTTAACATTCCAAAGTAAGCATTTTCATACGATTCAATGAAAGATTCTAAATTGTTTTCAGGAGAAGCTTGTATCTCAAGTTCTATTGGTTTGCTTGAAGTAACCCCTGGTTTGATGTTTAAGTAATATGTATTTCGGTTTATAAATTTGATATCAACTTTGATCTTTGAAAGAGGAGAACTTACGTATTTCTGTAGGTCATTATTAACATTGATTTCTAGTTTTTCTCTAATCTCATCTCTAACTTGATAAACATCCTTATAGTATTGAATTGCTTCTTCAAGCTTTTTTTCATTTAATGACATTGTTTTCACCTTTAGATTTTTTTATCTTTTAAGTTTTGAAAAATAAAAATAAAATATGCCAAGTAAGTGGAACATCTCAGGTTTTTCATTGATGCTTTCATGAATTTTTTCAAAACACTTTTCAACATCATTTATTTGAGTTACCATCCCTTTGACTTCTTTGAGTTGGTACAATTCTTTCATTAGAGGTTCTATGCTTTCTGCATTTTTTGAAATATTTTCTAAGAGTTCTGAAAGATATGCCGTTTCATAGTTGCTGTTTTCAACCTGTTTAATTCCATTGCTTAGATTGTAAAGTTTTTCAGGAATATTTGGAATATCCCAAATGATGCTGAACTCAGATTGTTCCTTTTCAAGTTTTTTCTCAAGTTTCTGGTCAGTTTTACCTTTCTCTTTTAAAAGGTTATACTCTCTTAAGTCTGAGAGATATTTGTCTTTTAAAGCTTCAATAGACTTTAGTAAATTATCTGTTTGAGAACATAACCAATCAACATAAATTTCTGAAACCTCTGAAGCAATGCTACCTATGTTCTTAGGGTCTATTTTATCATGTTCTATTGCGAGAATGGTTCTGAAGTGATTGTCAAAATATCTGTTATTCGTGATATAAGTCTTGATTGGCCCTTCTACTACAGGGAACATCGCTTTTATATCAAGATTGTTGAATAGAGTTCCATCTAAATTGCTGTTTAAAGCATACCTCTTAAGTTTTCCTAGATTTAAGGATAATTCATTAATAACATCTATAAGTTGTAACTCCTTCATAGTGAAGATGGAATTGTTTTGTGTTTTTAAATGTTTTGTATGGTTTTTCTTTAAGAATGATAAAATTAGGGCATCTAATTTTATTATATGCTTAATCTAACTTACCCTGAGAGGCTTATTACTGAAGCGATCATAGAGAATACAAGTATCATAATCTTACCCTGAGAGGCTTATTACTGAAGCGATCATAGAGAATACAAGTATCATAATAAAAGTGATGAGAGAGTATAAGGTTATGCTGCGTAGTAAGTTGTTGCCTATCCAGTATTGCTCATTAATCTTATCTTCTCCTTTTTCAATTGCATTATGTAGAATAGTCATAATGTAAACCATTTCTATTAAGAAGATGCCAACAATTATTTGAAAATGATATGGCGGAATATTGTTGCTAAACAAGTGCATAAGAGATTCAAGTTGACTTGCTTGACCGCCTTGGCTTGCGATTGATGTAATCTGTTCTTTTATTTTTCCCATTATTACAGTTATCATTGAAGTTAATGCGACGACTATGCCTGCAATTATTGGCGCGATGAATTGAATCTGGCTTCTTATACTAGAAGTAACTTCTGTTAATAAATCCCTTAATCTCTCGTTAATTCTATGAATCTCCTGAATATACTTTGCAATGTTTGTTATGGCAACTGCTGCGGTTTGAGGTCCTTTCTTGATTGTTTGAACTAGAATCTTCATAGAACTTTCAACAATGTTTGATGGGAATTCTTTTATTGCTCCAACTTTTGGATTAAAGATGGAATCGTAAACTCCTAACCCTAATTGCTTGATGTTTGCCGAAATCAAGGCAAAGAACTTTCCTGCTTTAGTTCCTTTCATGATATTGGAAACGCTCTCAAAAGCATTTTCAATAGGATAACCATCTGCTAATCTGTTTCCTAATTGGAACAAGGCAGAACTGTACTCCTTTTCCAATTCTGCAATCTGCTCTCTTAATTTAATCAGTGTTTTATTTGTAACATACTTATCAACAGCAATGGCTAAAGCAATGCCTAAAGGTATTAGAATAGATATCAATGTAGAAATTGTTCCAAAAGGTCCAATAGATTTTCCATTATCTGCTTGCCTATAGTCTAAAAAAGTTAAACCCGCAATCTCAAAATCAGCGTTATCGCCAAGCATTGCATGTATAAAAATTGGGGATAATCCTAATAATACAAAGATTACTCCTAAAGCAATGACTGCGCCTTTAAGCAATACTGGCTTATTTTGTTTTATAAAACTTAAATCCACTTCACTAGTTCCAGCAGGTCTTATAGCTGTGAATTTCTTTGTTAGATAAAACACGCCTAAGGGCAAGATGATGTTGTAAAGCATTGAAATGTGATACCAATAAACCCCTCCTAGAAATCCAACCATTAGAGGTAAAATCACTAAACCTAGAAGAGGCATGACTATACCAAACATGTGCAAACTTGAGATAGGCCCCTTTAATTCTTGAGCGAAATGAAGCATCTTTTCATATGTTTCTTCTAGCAACACGCTAATTGCTTTATCAAGAAGCTCTATTCTTCTATTCTCATCTCCTTCAAGGAGGGAACCTTGAATTAGGTTGAAAGCTTCAACAAACTCCAGGTTAGTTTTTCGCCATTTTTCTAAGTATTTTGTTAAAGAATCTTGAATGTTTTGGAACTTGCCTGTTTCTAAATCCCAAAGAATTTTCCTAAAGTCCAAAGACAATGGCATAGGTAGATGGTTTGCTGCGAACTCAATGGCTAATTCTAAGTTAGGAGTGTGTCTCATGAAACTTACGATGTAGAAAACACCAAGAATCATTTGGTCAGATGCTCTGGTCTGCATTTTTTTGCTAATATATTCTGGAACTTTTAATAAAACTACTATTAAAGCTAATGAAAGCATCAACGCAGATAACATAAGAAACATGTCAAGAGGTTTCTGAAATACTGCTGAATATGCCAAAGAAGCAATCATAATCACGCCGGCAATGAGTAGAGGAAACAATACAGCGAAAGAAACAGCATCAGATGGTTTGATGTTTAAATGAGCGATTTCTATGGCTTCTTTTATTTTATCTTCTGTATCTTTTGATAAGCTTATTTGAATAACATTTCCAAAAGTCTTGCAAATTTTTTCATAGAATGATAGTTGTTTTGTTAGCATTGCTTCCCTAAACACAAGATAATCACTTGACCTTATTTCGTTAGCTAACTCAAAATCAGAAACTTTTGAAACAGTGCTTGCTTGATTAACTTCATTTAAGGATTCTTTTAATTTTTTAATATACTTCTCTCGAATTTCTTCTTCAGAGTTCATTTTTTAACTTTTCTCTCGATTTCTTACTGCGAAATCGAGCCATGCTTTCCATCTTGAAAATATCTCTTTTGAATCCAGTTTGCCTAAATCGTTTTTTACTTTATCAGAAATCTTATGGAACTGGTCATTACAGGCAATAACGAAATCTGCTTCAAGCAAGGAATCATCCTTGAGGTTTTCGCTTACTTTTACAAGCTCCTCCTTAATTTTTGCTCTTAACAGTATGTTATCCCAAATCGCATCCCAGTTTCCAGCCCATTCTCTTACATTGCCTGCAATTGATTTTAAGATTTCTGAATCACCGTTCATTAATTCATTCGTAACAACTAAGGCATCTTCTTCTGGGTCATACTTCATTAAATCAACAAAACCTTTCTCAAGGAGAGGGTCATTCTCCCAATTCTTTCTAACCTCTGTTATTTGAAGGACTCTCCTTTCTCTTTTCAAACCGTCAGGGCTTCTTATTTGATTAGCAACAATGATTATGTCTGTAGCTTTGAAAGAGGTTTTTGGCACATTTAAATCATTCACAATTCTATCATATACACCATAAGGAGAATCCCCATGGATTGTGCCTGCAACAACATTTGCTAATGCGCCAACCCTCATTGCTTCATATAATGCTCGCGCTTCTTCGCTTCTTACTTCTCCAACAAATAACGCTGAGTCGCCTAACCTTAATGTTGTTCTAATACCTTCTGTTGCGCTAGCTTCTGAACTTTGTTTACTTAATGCTGAAGCAACTTTTAATTGTTGAATGTTGTATCCTAAGTTTTTTAGATATTCACCTGGCAATTCTAGAGTGTCTTCGATTGTAATAATTCTGAATTTTCTCATTACTTCTACCATCATAGCTCCCAGCAATGAAGATTTACCAGCGCTTCTTGTACCTGCAACTAGGAAAGTCCTTGAGCCGTCAATAAGAAAACTGAGCAGACCTGCAGCTAAAGGACTTAGCATCCTGTTTTTAATGAACAAAGGCAAGGTCCACGGTTTGTTTCTATGCCTTCGGAAAGCAAAAGCCAATCCGTTCGGATTCAGAGGTTGCGTGACTACAGCAACTCTTGCTCTAGCATAAGGAACTTCAATTTCAGTGTCTAAAATGGGATTGGCTTCATCAAGTGGCCTGCCAGAAATCATTCTTAATTTTGAAGCCCAGGATTCAGCATCTGCAGTTGTAGGGATGATATTTGTAAAACAATCCTCGTGTTTTGAGTGGATCAAGAAGACTTTATTTTTTCCTTGAGGGCTGTTAATTGTAATATCTTGAATGTTTTCGTCTTCTAGAAGAATCTCAATAAGTCCAAAACCTACAGTATATCTTACTAAAATTTTAGCCATCTGGTCAATTTTTTCAGGTGTCAAGTTTATATTATCTTGTTGAGCCAACTCTTCAATTAAATCCCTCCCAACATTATAGAAAACATCTCTAACTCTTGTAGGGTTAGTGAACTCTTCCCTATTGGGTGTGTGCTCAGTTAAAATCGCTCTTGCTTTATCTAAGATTGTATATTCTTCTTCGCTCAATTTTAATTCTGGCGGAATGATGTGATAAAGTTTAAGCAGATTATCTGGCAAAGAGAAGATCGTTACCTCTGTTTCATCAGGCAAGAAATAACTATCAATAACTTCACCTTCGTGCGGATATGTTGCCATTAATTTTGAGAACATGAAGTCAGGTTTTATGGTTGGATAAAAGATTTTTGAATAAATTCTTCTATCGCCAACAACATAGCCAGGAAGATAAGGCTTAAGGATTGTTATTAGCTTAGTTCTCTCTAACATGCCAATAATTTCATCGAGCATAGACAAAAGATTGCTAACTTTGTTTAAATTATCCTGAAACTCAACTTTTATTTCTCTTCTTAATCTAACCAACTCAACATAAGTTCCAACAGGATCAGATTTTATTTCATTTAAAATAAATTTTTTAAATCGAACATAGTACTCGCTCACTTTTTTATCAACTGAACCTTCAGCATTAATTAAAGAAAAGCGAGTTTTGTTTTCAATGATTCTTCTATAAATTTCTGCAATTTCTTTTAAGAGAGAAATTTGTTTTTCATTATATTCATAATCTCTTTTTTGAGATAAAACGACTTTTGTTACATTTTTATTTTTTAGCAAAGATGAAAATATCGTATTCATACATTCTTTGTTGTCTTCTAGTGAGGCAGAAAGAGGGCATTGATTACAATCAACCATCAGAATATACTCATCCCCTTCTAACATTACTTTTGTTTTACAATTATTCATATATGAGAATTATCTTGTTCCTATATTTTAAAGTTTTTGATAAAGGGTTACTACTTTTAAGTCTCTATTTGCTTTTTTGTTTTTATTTCTTTATTCTTTGTTTCTTGATTCTTGGCATTATAATCCAAAGGATAAAAGGATTAGACCAATAATAAAACCAAAGATGAAATTGAAGAGCTTGAGTTTGAATGCGTCATCAAGGGAAAAGCCTAATATTGGCAATAAGCCGTGGCCATCCTGTATTATAGAGTTTGCCAAGAGAACAGAAAATGGAATTAACCCTTTTGAGAACATGATTATTAAAAAGACATTAGGTCCAGAGATTGGCAGAATTGCGATTATGCTTCCTATGAGCAAGGCATAAAAACTATTGATTAAAGTAGGATTAAAACTTGTGTTTTCTTCAATAAAACTAATAACAAACAACGCCGCGAAGATCCAGAGAAAAATTTTCCAGATATGTTTCTTAATTATATGATTAAGAACATGTTCTTTAAGGAAGTGTTTTAGTTTGAACTCTTTTCCTCTATGAATTTTAATGCTGCACTTCTCGCAGAATTTTACTTTTAATTTCTTTACAAAAGCATCTGCAAGCAATCCACCAATAATACCCAAAAAGAATAGAATTGCTGTTAATAAGAGAATAATTGCCCAAGAGATTTTGCCCTGTTGAGCCAGACTTAACATTAGAAAAGCTTCATCTCCGCTTGTTGAAATTAATGTTGCAGTTAAACCGCCAAAACTTAATAGTCCTGCCATATATAAAGAATCCATAGCAAAAGTACCAATACAACCAGGGATTATGCCAAAGAATGAGGGAATGATGTTTTTTTTACTGATTTGGAATCTATTTTTTTAATTATTTTATTTTTGAACTTAATTACAAATAGCTCAACTATAATCATCATTACAAAAATTAATAGAGTAATCTTTGTGCTTTCAATTAAACTTTCTGTTAACAGTTGGCTTACCGGTTCCATAAGTTAAGATTACTAATTTTGTATTTATAAATTTTTTATAAGTGTGAATTTTATTCTTTGTTTATTTCTCTCTGTTTCTCGAAGGATAATTTTTATGAAAAATAACCATAAAAAATAACAATACCATAAAACTTTTAAGTAATCGTTTAAAGAAAGAAAGCATGAGTTTTGAATCAAAAGAGTATGATGATTGGATTAAAGCAGGAGAGATCTCTGCGAAAGCTTTAGCATATGGCAAAAGTTTGATTAAGCCCGGAGCAAAGATAAGAGAGATTTTGGATGCAGTGGATAATTTTATAATTGAGCAAGGCGCTATTCCGGCGTTTCCTTCACAGATATCTGTTAATAGTTTTGCTGCTCATTATTGTTCTGATAATTTTGATGAAACTATTATTACTGAAAAAGATGTTGTTAAACTGGATGTTGGAGCTTGTTATAATGGAGCATTAGGTGATAATGCTATAACCATAAATCTATCTGGAGAACACAGTGATTTGTTGGATGCTTCAAGACAAGCGTTGAATAATGTTATTAATATTATCAAGCCAGGGATAACTTTAAGTGAGATAGGTAAGGTTATTGAAAAAACAATTGAAGAGAAAGGCTTTTCTCCTATAAGGAATCTTTCTGGTCATTCTTTAAGTTTGTATAAGTTGCATTCTGGTTTAAGTGTTCCCAATTATGATACTGGAAGTAAAATAACTTTAGAAAAAGGTATGATTGTTGCAATTGAACCTTTTGCAACTAATGGTTTTGGATTAGTTGTTGAGAAAGGTGTCCCAAATGTGTTTATGCAATTTAGAAAAAGGAATGTAAGACATCCTTTCGCGAGCATGGTTTTGAAAGAGATTAAAAAGTATAAAGGCCTGCCTTTTGCTCGAAGATGGCTTGAAAAGAAGTTTAGGAAGGAATTAGTTAATCAAGCTTTGGATATTCTTGTAAGAGAAGACATCATTGTTGCTTTTCCACCTCTTGTTGAGAAAAATCAAGGTTTGGTTTCTCAGTTTGAGCACACAATTCTTGTCTGGGATAAAGCAATCGTTACAACGAAATTAGATGATTTAAATTAAAATCTTCTAATGAAAATACTGTTTTCGTTTTTAAAAGAATTTTTAATTAATCTTGTTTAGTTAACGTTGCTGTTAATTTTATATTCTAAAACTTTTAATTAACATATGTTAATTTTTCGTTAATTTTATATATGGCTTGGTTTTTTCTAAAGCTTAAAATGTTATCTTTGAAGAATGTTTGCGTTTGCGTTAACGATGAGAGGATTGTAAAGGATGTTTCTATTGATGTTAAGGAGAATGAGCTCCATGTTCTGATGGGTCCGAATGGTTCTGGTAAGAGCACTTTGATATATGGGATTATGGGCCATCCTCTGTTTAAGGTGGAAGGTAAAATTGAGTTAGATGGGAAAAGCATTGTTGGGTTGAAGCCAAATGAAATAGTTGAATCTGGTTTGACAGCGATATTTCAGTATACTCCTGACTTGGAAGGCGTAAGATTAAGGAACTTTTTATGGAATATTGCTAAGAATAAAGTTAAAGATTCAGCTGAATTCAGTAAACTTTTGGATGAATATTTGCAGCTTTTGAAACTTGATAGAGGAATCTTGAACAGAGATTTTTCTGGTTTTAGTGGTGGAGAAAAAAAGAAGTTGGAATTATTGCAGGTCTTGTTGATTAATCCAAGGTATCTTTTGATTGATGAGATTGATTCAGGAGTTGACGTAGATAACCTCAAGATTATTGCTTCTGTTGTGTCCTATTTGAAAAAAACAAGAGGCATTATTTTAGTTACGCATTATACAAGAATTTTAGATTACTTAGATGTAGATTATGTGCATGTCTATAAAAAAGGCCAAATTATAAAGTCAGGGGATTTCTCTTTGGCTAAAGTTATTGAAGATAAAGGTTATGATTCTGTTTAAAAAATGAAAGATGTTGAGAAAAATCAAAAAGAGCATTTTGTTTACAAAGCTAAGAAAGGCGTAAGCGAGCAGATAATTAGGGATATCTCCAAAGTTAAGAACGAACCTGAATGGATGCTTAATTTAAGATTGGAAGGCTTGAAACATTTCTTTGAGTTGAGTTTGCCTAAATGGGCCCCTGAAATAAATGTAAACTTTGACGATGTTTATTTATACTTGAGACCTGCTGAGAAAACCGCTTCTAACTGGGATGAAGTGCCTGAAGAGATCAAGGAAACTTTTGACAAGCTTGGGATTCCGGAAGCAGAAAGAGAATTTCTTGCTGGAAGCGGGGCACAGTTTGAGTCAGAGATGATTTATAGAAAGATAAAAGAATCTTTGGCTAAGCAGGGTGTCATATTTACTTCAATGGATGAAGCTGTTAAACTTTACCCTGATTTAGTTAAGAAATACTTTGGCAAACTTATTCCTCCTACTGATAATAAATTTGCGGCATTGAACACTGCTGCTTGGTCTGGGGGAACTTTTTTGTATGTTCCTAAAAATGTTAAAGTTGATTTGCCCTTGCAAACTTACTTTAGAATGAATTTTGAAGGCACAGGCCAGTTTGAAAGAAGTCTTATTATTGTTGAAGAAGGTGCGTCAGTGCATTACATTGAAGGCTGTACAGCTCCTTTATATAGCAAAGCGAGTTTGCATGCAGGAGTAGTTGAAGTGTTTGTTCATAAAAACGGAAAGATGCGTTATACGACAATTCAAAACTGGAGCAAGAATGTTTTGAACTTGACAACTAAAAGGGGGCTTGCTGAAGAAAATGCTGTCATAGAATGGGTTGACGGAAATTTAGGTTCGGGAATAAATATGAAATATCCTGCAATTATACTTAAAGGAGATAACTCTAGAGGAGATATCTTAGGAATCTCGATTGCTGGAAAAAATCAAAACATAGACGCGGGTGCAAAAATCATTGCTCTAGGAAAAAATGTTAGAGGAAAGATTGTTAGCAAAGGCATAAGTTTTGATTCAGGAATTCATACTTATAGAGGGTTTGTATTTGTTGATGAAAAAGCAGACAATGCTGTAGTGGATGTAAGCTGTGATGCATTGATGCTTGACGATAATTCATTTAGTAATACATATCCAAGGAATAAGATCAAGAATAAAAAAGCGATTGTTAAGCATGAAGCTACTGTTGGAAAACTTGATGAGGATGCTTTATTCTATCTAATGTCTAGGGGTATTAAAGAGGAAGATGCAAAGGCAATGCTTGTACTTGGATTTTTGAATCCTGTTGCTAAGGAGCTTCCGATGGAGTATGCTGTTGAATTTAATAAACTGCTTAAGATGCAGTTTGAAAATGCTATAGGATAAAATGAAAAAAACTAATTTTGAGCGATTAGAGGATTTAATCAAATCAAAGCTTGTTGAAGTTAGTTCGAGTTTTAATAATGATTTAAAGTTAGGCGATTATGTTTTTTATACTATTGAAGATGATGCTCTTGATTTAAACTTCGAAGAAAAATCTGTTTGTTTTGTTGTTAAAAACAAATCCAATCTGAAAATAACCTCAAAAAATAAAGAAGGAAAAATTATATTTGTTCTTTTGGATTCCTTGAATGTTGTTTTTGAGTTGAATGGAATTTTTGAACTTAATGTTGTTGCTTTGTCAAACGCGAGTTTTAACTCGTTTGTTGATTTGACAAAACTGGATCTTAAATTGCAAACATTTTCAAAACCTAAAGTTGAGCTTTCTGTAAATATGGCTTTAATTTCTAGGGGTTTTGTTAAAGTTGACCCTTTGATTTTTGTAAATGATAATAGCAAGACTTATTTGAATTTGATGGCTGTTAATTTGAGTAATTTTTCTTCTCAAGGAAAGGCTTTTGTTAATTCAAAAGATGTTGATGTTGCTATGAACTTGAGATGCTTGAATTTAGGTGATGAGGTTGAGTTAACTCCTATACTTGAGGTTAATGATAATGAGGTTAAAGCATCACATTCTGCTTTAATTTATGGCTTTGATGAAGATGCTCTATTTTATTTCATGGCGAAAGGTTTATCAAGAGAAGATGCTGAGTTGTTGTTTGTTAGAGAGCAGTTAGGAAAGTATCTGAAGGAAAAGTTTTTTGATTCCATTATAGAAAAGGTGGAATTATGAGCTTTAATGTTGAGGAAATCAGAAAAGATTTCCCTATTCTTAAGGATGTAATCTTTTTTGATAATGCGGCCTCAACACAAAAGCCTTTGCAAGTGATTGAGTCTGTGGAGCAGTTTTATAAAAATAATTATGCGAACGTTCTTAGAGGTGTTTACAAGCTGAGCGAAAAAGCTACTGAGTTGTATGAACAATCCAGGAAATTTTTGGCAGATTTCTTTGGCGTTAAGAGCAAAGAGGTTATCTTTACAAAAAATTCAACTGAATCTTTGAATTTGCTTGCGGATTCTTTGACAAGAATGATTGTTAAGAAAAAAGGCATGGTTAAGGTTCTGATTAGTGTTTTAGAACATCATTCTAACATAGTTCCGTGGTTTATTGCCAAGGAAAGATATGAAAATGTTGAAATTGAGTTCGTTGGTTTGAATCAAGAATTTAAACTTGATGAAAAGGATTTTTTGCAAAAGGTTAAAGGCAAGGATATTGTTTCCTTGACAGGTTTATCAAATGTTACAGGTTATGTAACTAATCCAAAGTTATTTGAGATTGCGAAAAAAGAGGGAGCAATAACAATTTGTGACGGAGCTCAGCTTGTTCCGCATCACAAAGTTAATTTAGATTATATTGATTTCTTGGTTTTTTCAGGTCATAAAATGCTGGCTCCTGTTGGTATAGGAGTTTTAATCGGCAAACAGGATTTGCTTGAGGAAATGCCTTGTTTTCTTGGCGGCGGCGAGATGATTTCTCAAGTTAATGTAAATAATTTTAAAGCTGCGGAGTTGCCTTACAAATTTGAAGCAGGTACAATGCCTTTTGTTCAGGCTTATGGTTTGATGAAAGCTCTAGAGTACTTAAACAAAATCGGTTTTGATAATATTGTAGAACATGAAAAGAAGCTTGTTGAGTATGCTCTGCAAAAGATGAAAAGTGTTAAGAACATAACTATTTATGGTTCTGATTTAGAAGATAAAACCGGAATTATTGCTTTCAACCACAAAAGGTTTCATGCGCACGATGTTGCTTCTTTCATGGACATGAGGAACATTGCTATAAGGGCAGGGCATCATTGCGCGATGCCTTTGCACGAGTTTTTGAATATTAACGGTTCTGCAAGAGTGAGTTTTTATTTTTACAACACTTTTGAAGAGGTTGATAAGTTTATTGATGCTTTGAATTGGATTAATGCCTTGTGATTACCAAAAGTCTTAAATTGTTGAAATTAAAATGAAATGTTAAAAACAAGTGATACAAATGGAGTACGATTTTCTGATAGAACGGAGCGAGAAGCCTGTTTATAAAGGGAATTTAAAGGAGTTTAATGCTTCTTTTAATGACAGGAATCAAGTTTGCGGAGATCAAGTTGAGATTTTTCTAAAGATTGAAGATGGTATTATAAAAGACGCAAAGTTTGATGGCAAAGGTTGTTTAATCTCAATGGCTTCTTCAGACCTGTTGCTTGAGCAGGTAATTGGCAAAAGCATTGATGAGGTTTTGAAGCTTGATGATGAGTTTATTAGAAAACTAGTTAAAGTTCCTTTAGGAGTTAATCGAATCAAGTGTGCAACTTTGCCTTTGAAAGTTCTTAAACGGGCAGTTATTGATTATGTTTCAAAAAACAAAAATTAATCTTTTTTATCTTGGCTTGCTATTTTAATGCTATCAAGTATGTCTTCGAGTCTCCTAGGCAGAACAGCATATTCTTTTAAGATGGTGTTTTTACTTTTTTTGTCTCCTTTTCTATCTTTTTTGTTTTGAGATATATTATAATTTTGATATATACTATAATACTGTTTCTTAATTATGGGTTTTATGGTATAAGTCGAATTAATATTTGGAGTTTCTTTAAGAAAATAACTACCCATAAAACTCGTTGTTAATAAAATGCCAACATAGACCTGCCTAATGAAATCCATTTTTGAGGGTAAAAAACTAAATCTTTTTTAAAGTTTTTGATTGATTCATTTTTTAAGAGAAGAATTTGTATTTTAGTATAGTTTTTTTAATTTTTTTAATAATATAAACTAGATTTCTCAAAGTATAAAAAACATGCTCTGTAAATATTATTGATGTTTGGTTTGTTCTATGTTTCAATTAAATTTTTAAACCTAAACAAACTTTATTGGTTTTAATGAACAAAACCTTCAAGCAGGCAATTTTTGTTTATGCTCTTGCAATTCTTGCAGGAGTTTTAGCTTATTCATTGAGAATTTTGTTTGCGAGGAATCTTTCTTTGTTTGAGTATGGTTTGTTTTATGCAGTATACTCATTCATATTCTTCTTTGCTCCATTTAGGGATTTAGGATTGTCAGAGGCAACCCTGTTTTTTATAAACAAATACCTTGCGAAAAAGGATAAATCTAGAATAAAAGGCGTGATGATTGTTGGTTTTGTTCCGCAGTTTGTTTTGGGTTTGGTCATCACATTAATTCTGTTTCTATTAAGAAACTTTTTAGTAGAGCATTACTTTAAAACTCCTCTTGCTTTGAGTGTTTACAATATTCTCTTAGTTTTATTTGCTTTTCATACTATATTGCCCACTTTGATGTATCTTTTTTCAGCATATCAAAAGGTTGTCTATTTTAAGATAGCTGAAGTGATGAATCTATCTTCAATTTTATTTTTATCTATAATTCTTTTTTCAACCACGGATTTAGGTGTTAGGGTTCCTGCATATTCCTATTTGTTTGGTGCTTTGATAACCATACTTGTTTATTATATCTTCTTTGTTCTTAATTTTAAAGATATAATTAAAACAAAAGCTAAAATAAACAAGGATTTAGTTAGAGAGATGTTTTCTTATGCATTGCCTATAATGTTTTCAACAGCTGCAGGCATAATTTTAACTTATTCAGATATCATATTATTAACATTTTTTAAAGGAGCTGAGGCTACTGGCTTGTACAATATTGCATTGCCTTCTTTAACGATAATGCTTGTTTTTATTACACCGCTGCAAATCATCCTTTTTCCTAAATTCTCAAGATGGTATCACGAAAAGAAAGATAAAACAATTATTTCAGCTTTGAATTTAATATACAACAACTTTCTATTTTTGTCTTTGCCTTTGGGTTTAATTTTTTTTGCATATCCTGAATTAGTTATCAAGGTTTTGTTTGGAGCGAAATATTTGGATGCAGCTAATACTTTAAGAATTTTCGCAGCGTTTTTTGTTTTTAGGGCTATTAGAGAGATTAATTTTGCTATTGTTGCAGGCATAGGAAAAGCCAAAGAAAGGTCTAAGGTTGTATATTATGCTGCTTTGTTTAATGTTATCTTGGATATAATTTTAATCCCTATGTTTTCAGTGATGGGTGCAGCAATCGCGACTTCCTTAAGCTGGGTTCTGATGGCTTACTTAACTCACAAAATTATTACAAAAGATTATAAGGCCAAAATTGATTTTAAGCTTCAATTAAAGGTGGTTTTGTCTAATGTTTTGTTTTTACTGAGTATTTTTGTTCTTAAGAAATTGTTTACTCTTACGAACGCAATTATTGAAGCAGTCTTAGTTTTAACCATCGCATCTTTTGTTTATATAATTTCATTATTTATGTTTAAGGCTTTAACCACAGACAAGATTTTGCATTTCAAGAAGATTATCTTTTCAGGTTAATTAAAAAAAAATAAAAATTAATTTTTAACCTTCAAAATCACTTAAGAACTTATCCCAGTTGACTTTCCAAACATAAATTCTTTCTCCGAAAACGGTTGTGGTCTCTTTAAACAAGTCAAAGTACTTTGTTCCTTTTCCTTCAAAGAAGAATAGCCTTGAGAATAAACTATTAGTTAGCAATGGGTCACTTATGATTACCGAATACTTGTTTGATTCGTTCTTTAGAGCGATTCCTAATTTCACCACAGGATTGTTGTATTTCTTAACTACAGGTTCATTGTCTTTAAAGTAAACAAATTCAGCAGGTCTGTTTTGTTCTTTAAATTCATTTATGTAAGCTTCCATGTTTGATAAGTTAATTAAAACTCTAATTCCTTGGTTCTGTGAGAATAATTTTATGCAATCTAAGGTTTCATTGTTCTGCTTGCAACTTGTTTCGCTGCCTTGATAAGCAGGCCAAGGTGATACCCAGTAGTCTGCGTTTTTCGTCGTTAGAATCTCGTTATAGTATCTCTCAGCATCTTCAGGCGAAAGGTTAAACTTGTTCATTAGGATGTCTTTAGCTACTTTGTAAGGTTTGCCTTTTACTTCTTTGTACATTGCAGCTTTTTCAAAGTCCCAGCTACCAAAGTGCGCCCACACGCCTGCTTTTCCAACCATATCCTCAGAAGTTATGTAGAATGCTTCCGGCGGAGTGCAATGGGTGTAGTTTAAGATTTCATTGGCTTCCTGCTCAGAGAAATTTTTTAATAATTCTTGTTTTGCTTTTGATTTTGGCAAAGAAATTATCTTTTTAACAAGTTTTACAGAGGCATAACTATCGTTGAGTTTTTCATTGATTAAATCATATGCATAATTTGAGCCGCAGTCAAGCATTCTTAAAATGGTCAATGCTTCAGTTTCATTATCAGTTAACAAACTCCTTCCAACCCAATGGGCCATAGGAGTGTTCTGGCTTGCGCCATCAAACGTTACCTGTCTTTGTGCTATTGCTTTGAACCAATGCCCGAAGTCCCACCAAGATGTTATGATCGCGTCTTTTGAAGAATTATCCCTTATTGCAGTGAGCGCATTATACCAGCCATCGTTCATGCTTGGGAATTCTGAGTAGGCTACAGCTTTTGCCTGGGCAAACAGGGAATTTTGCCCTACAAAAACAATCATTGCAAATAGGACAATCAACAAAATTCTAGAGGTGTTTTTCTTGATCTCAAACCATTTATCAAAGTAGTTTGAGACTACTTCAATTGTTCTTCCGATGAACAATCCTAAAGAAACTGCAAACACAGGAGCAACTAGTAATACAAATCTTATTCCTTTGGATACTGCGTATAAAGTTGCGGCATACCACAAAAGTAAAAGTATTCCGAAAGCAGGGTTCCATTTTCCGTTTTTATCCTTTGTTAGGAAAGCTAAAGCAACGCCAATTATGGAGAACCAGAACACTATCTTTCCTCCAGAAGAGTTTATGACATCATTTAAGCTTCCCGGGTTTAATTCTGCAACAGTTGTATAAACATTAGGCCAGATCTTTGTCGTGGCAACAGCTTTAATCTGTGTGAAACCTAAAGTATTTTTGACAACAGTAAATAAATAGCTAAAATTGATCATTGAACCAGGTCTGAAAGATAATAAAAGCCATGTAGATAACAACAAAACGCCGACAAAGATTAATTCGGTTTTTATCCTATCAATAACCTCTTTTTTGTTTTTGTCTTTTTTAACAAAAATGGCTTTTGATAATAGATAACCTAAGTATAAGCCAATGCTTCCTAGTAGAATAACTAGCATTGAACCGAAACCACCCCACGCAATTGAGTATAACCAAATTGAAAACGCTGTTAGAATTGAGAATATGATTCCTCTCTTGAGGTTTGAGCTTTTAATAGTTTCCAGGAAAAACCAAGCAATTGTTATTGGAAATAAAATGTTGAACGCATCAGTATCGCTGAAACCTGCGGCTGTTCTTCTTAATACAAAAGGATGAATAGCAACAATAACAGCAGTAAAAAACCCTCCAATGTTTCCGGATAACCTTTTACCCAAGAAGAATGCAGGGATTACCGCTAAAGTCATTAGTATTAAAGGCATAAAGAATGCAACTTTCATCAAGCTAGGCTTGAAGCCTAAGGCGTGTAAAACTTTATATGACCTTGATTCAAGGAAGTCAAGAAGGTTTGTGAAAGAACCGGTGTATTTTGGCTTGTTTTCAATAGGGGCTCCGCCAAACATTAGGTAATCAACCGAAGTCTTGTTATCTATTTTTATATCCCCAGGATAACCTAATTTTATTTCGTTTCTTGCAACTCTGTAATAATGATATGGGTCTATGGCTATTAAGTATGTAACATTTTCCTCATCGCTTCTTAATTGGTCCTTGAAATTTTGCGAGAGCAGTTGTGCCTGGCTTTCTAAGAAATTTTTGTTTTTAGAGACATATAGAGAGTACTGTTGTTCTATTAGTTTGTTACGTTCGAAATCTGGAAGCAGAGGATACTTTTCGGCAATTGCTTGAGAAATACTCGCCTTAACTTGTCTTTCTATGGCGTTTGTAGCCCAATCGTCTGTTGCAGGCAAGTAATAAGGCTGGATTCTTAGATAAATGCTCAATAGTATAGGTATCAATACCAATAAGAAAACCATTAGACTGTTTATGAGTTTTTTATTGCTTTTGCCTTCAATAGCTTCGTTAAGTTTGCTTAGAAATGTTGGTTTTTTCTCTCTCATTTTCACGAACCTTGAAAGTTTTCAGTGAAAGGTTTATGTTTTTTATTTAAATGTTTTGTAATTTTTTAAATCGAAAAGTTTAAATATTATTATATTTTTAACTTGTTAGTGGTATCATGAGCTTGGATAATGTTGTTGATGGAACTTATGAAAAACAAAAACCTAGTCGTTTTAAGTCTTTTTTAGTTGGTGCGTTGGCTTTTGGTTTGAGTTTATTTCCTGTTAAATCTTTTCCAGCTAGCAATCCTGCTAATGATTATGCTGT
>JASKKU010000006.1 GCA_030154045.1 Candidatus Woesearchaeota archaeon | reverse complement strand
AAACATAATTTAAGAGAGTTGGTGAATAACATGTTCAAATTTTTCAAAGATAAAATCAAGCAAGGAATAAAAGCATTCTCAAAAAAAGTTGAAGAAGAAATAGAAGAAGAACAGGACTTTATTGAAGAAGAGGAAAAAAAAGAAGAACTTAAAGAAAGTGTTGAAACCAAAACTGAAATTAAAGAATATAACGAAGAAAAGTCAAAAGGATTCTTTTCAAAAGTAAAGGATTCTTTTAAGAAAACAAAAATTTCTGAAGATAGGTTTGAAGACTTGTTCTTTGATTTGGAACTAATCCTTCTTGAGAATAATGTTGCTTTAGAAGTTGTTGAAAAGATTAAAAACGATCTTAAAGAAAAATTAGTCGATACACCCATTGAAAGAAAAAAGATAAACGCAATCATTGAACAAACACTAAAAGAGACAATCGATAAAATATTGACCTTTGAAAAAATAGACCTCTTTGAATTAATTGAAAAACAAGATAAGCCGTTTAAGATTGCGTTCTTTGGAGTTAACGGTTCAGGAAAAACAACAACAATCGCAAAATTGGCATATTTACTAAAACAAAAAGGTTTCTCTTGTGTAATTGCTGCCTCTGACACTTTTAGAGCTGCGGCTATTGATCAATTAGAAGAACACGCCAAAAAACTAGGCGTTAAAGTCATAAAACATCAATACGGTTCTGACCCTACAGCTGTAGCTTTTGATGCAGTAAATTATGCTAAATCCAAGAACATTGATGTTGTATTAATAGACACAGCTGGTAGACTTCATTCAAACACAAACCTAATGGATGAACTAAAGAAACTAAAAAGGGTAATACAACCTGACTTGAACATCTTTGTTGGGGAAAGCATAACAGGCAATGATTGCATAGAACAAGTAAAAAAATTTGATGAAGCCATTACAATCGATGGAATCATCTTAACAAAAAGCGATGTTGATGAGAAAGGAGGCACAGCCATTTCTGTAGCTTATGTTACAAAAAAACCAATCTTGTTTTTGGGCACAGGCCAATCCTACAACGACTTAAAAGAATTCAACAAAGAAGAGATTATCACCTCAATCTTTGCTTAAGGCCTTAAATAAGTTGCATAGAACCCTTTCATAAACAGAGTAAATTTGTTAGAATTATAATTCAATCTAATATCGCCCTGGTCAATCAACTTTTCTATCAACGCATAATTATCTATAGACTTAATTACCTTGAGTAAAGTATCCCCTTCTAAATAGATTATCAAATCCGGGTCATCAAACAGTTCTACATCAGAAACCTTAAAGAGGTTGGAAGTAATTGTTACATAAAAAATTTGGTTAGAACCAGCAACTACAACTTTAACTTTTGCAGGTTCCAAATCAAAAAGGTTTCCATGAAGCTTATACAACTTCAACCCTTTTAGAAAAAACTCAATATGACTCAAATCAAATTTTGGAATGCCTTCCTCAACAATTACTTCTGGCAGATTTTCAGGCAATTGAGCCTCTTGATGTATTGAAAAACCTACTATAAGAATAAACAAGACAAAAATGGATAAACTAGATAAAAAAATAATCTGTAAAATTATATTCTTGTTTTTTTTGTTCTTTCTAGACCGCATTTGACTTTACTTTAAAAGGCAATAGCCCTTTCTCAAACTCCATTCTAGCGATTCTTGCTGGGTCGTAGTTAATCTCTCTCAATTGCTCTTCTGAAAGCTTAATCAACATCGGTGCGCCCATAGATAGTTGTAAAGTTCTCGCTCCTAAGATTCTCGCAATCTCAAATCTTGTATACTTTCTCATTGGCTCACCTCCTTAATAATTTTAATTAATTCATCAAACTTTTCTTTAGAGAGAGCCAACATTTCAGTAATGTCTTCTTTCTTTAAAGGATAATCTCCACCTTTTTGAATCGCGCATATCTTTCCATCATCTCTCCTAGTTAAAGTAAGTCTTGCTTCTGAAAGTTGGAACTCCTCTAAGATTGGATCCACAAAGAAATACTTGTCAATCTTAAATATCGTTGTCGGTACTACTATATGTTTTATTGGCAGTTTCTCATCAGTTAATTCGTGATAATCAACTTTGCCATCTACAACTTTTGGGAATCTCGCATTAAGCAAAGCAAGCATTGCCGCAAAACCTGATACATCAATCAAGTTGCCGTCATCGTTAATAACTACGATATCAACGCTGACATTCCAAACAGCTTCGCCCTCCTTTATGCACAATTTCTCAAAATCCAGAGCAGGAGCTTCTCTCAAACCTCTATCCACAACCCTAGAGAATTCAACAGAATCAATATCTGGCGGACCAGGCATATAATTCTCTGAAGCCAATGGAGAAAGCGAAACTTCTACCATGAGATTTCCTTTATTAGGTGTATCTGGATAAGGCTGATCTATGGATAGTTTAACTCCTGCAATAACATGAGTTCCGCCAAATCTAACTGAAGCAGAACCTTCAGCAGTTTTAACTACACCCAACTCATAAGTTATATCTCTAAAATCTTTCAAACCTCGCCCATCATAACGCAAATTGTTTTCAAAATATTTGAGCATATGATTAACTTCATCATTTCCTCTCATTTCCATCACCTACTTTTTTGAATTTCTCAAGCAAAGCTTTCTTTTGTACTTCGTACACTTTTTCAGCAGCATCTCTTGCAAGGTCAACCAACTTAATAAGACTCTCATCATCAATAATGCCATCCATCTGCAATAATGAAATCTCTCCAGTATTGTGGATGAATGCAAAAGGTATATCAGAAACCTCGCCTTCAAAAGCCTCTTCCTCATACCTTAAATCAACAAGCAACTTGTCATCTACTTTACCAACAGCAACAGCACTAACCAGATCTTTCATAGGAATACCTGCATCAGCCAATGCTAAAGCTGCTGCTGTAATTCCTGCACATCTTGAACCTGCATCGGTCTGAGGAAGTTCTATAAACACATCCACAACAGAATTTGGGAAATGGTCCAGCAAAACTACTGGCAACAAAGCCTTCTCAGTTACCATTGAAATTTCTTTGGACCTTCTATTGCCGCCAGGTCTAATCCTTTCACCAACTCCTGAGAAAGGCAACATATTATAGTTGCATCTTAGAATGCCCGTCTTAGGATTCTGTTTAAATCTGGGAACCAATTCCCTTGGACCATAAACTGCAGCATAAGCAACAGTATCTCCCATTCTAAAATAAGCGCTTCCATCCGCTTTTTCAATAACACCAACTTTGGCCTCCATAGGCCTAAGGTCTAAAAAACCTCTTCCATCAATTCTTTTATCAAAACTCATATGATCACCCCAACTTCTGACCTGTTTCTTTCTCTAAAAAAGCTTTAACTCTATCTGTCAATCCAGATGTGTGAGCTAATTCATCAATCATCTTAATTGCTTTCATGAGAAGCAATTCCTGGTTTGGCTTGCCATCTATCCAGATGTAGCCATTCCTGCCAACGTAAATTTTACAACCTGTAGCCTTCTTTAACATAGTTATCATCGAAGCGTTCTTTCCTATAATCCTCGGAACTTTTACTGACGGGAACTTAACAATTCTACCTCCAACCAATCTAGTAAGGCCTTTATCCTTTAAAGTCAAGTCCACAAGCATTTGAGAAGTTACTCTTGAAATCTTTGCAAAGATTACATCACCTATATCCAAATATTTTGTTAAATCATCGCCTCTCTTAACAAACTCGTTCACAGCATCTTTTATAGGTAGAACTGCATCATACGCGCAACCCAAGTCTATTCTCCAACCAGACACCAAAACATCTGTTACAACTCCGATTACAGTATCACCTTCCTTTGGGCTATATGACCCGCTCAAAGGAATCACTTTAATAACTCTCTTATTTATTTCTACAAGGCCTATTCTTTTAGAATATATCTTATCATCTTCTCGATATGCTTCGCCTGTAGGTACAAAATCCATTCCTTCAGCAAGAAGCTGACCAGGAATCACTATCTCTTTGTCTTTTACTTTTACTACACCCATATCTTCACCTCTTTTTCATAAACATAAAATATGAAATTACTTAGCTCCAAGAACATTTATTTCAACAGAACCGTGTGTTAAATCATTCAGTTTATCAATAACATCGCTCAACCTGCCTGCGGGAATCGTAAGTTCACACATAAAAGAACCATCTGAAAGCCATTGTTCTTTGCTGAGTTCTCCCAATTCTTTTAAGATTCCATAAACTTTCGCAGCATACTGAGAATTCAAAGTTATCTGCAAGATTTTCTGTTCAAACCGTAAAGGCATAATTAACTTAATCTTTTCAACAACTTCTTTGACTAGCCTGTCAACTCTCTTGGTTGGGTCTATATGAACTTTAGCCTCTTTTATGGCAGCTTCAATTCTGGCAGGCGGAATTGGTAAACCTGTCCTTGGGTCTATTGCATTTGTATGAATATAATCTATAATCTGCCTGAGCTTGCGCTCTCTTATCTCTTCTCTTTGTTTTGTCGTTAAATGAATCTCCCCTTCTTCAATAATTTTCCTTGCTACTTCTTCAGGGTCTGAAGTTCCAAAGACCTCTTCTAAAACATGTTCAGACGCCAAGAGACCCTTGTGCGCATCATAAAAGATGTGCAAACTCTTAACTGCATCAGAAACATCAATGTTCTCGCCATGTTTTAGCTTTATAGCCATTTCAGGGTCAATAACAACCTCAAAAGTATGTTTGCCTTTTTTTAGCCTTGCTAAATTAAAACTTACGGAACCCTTTTCGGGATCAAAACTCATATTCTCACGCTCTTACACTGCTCATAATAAATCTAAAAAGCAGTGTGGAGATACAATCATAAAACAAAATGACATACCTTATTTCTTGATATAGGATTTTATTTGTTCCTTTGTAAGTAGAGTATACTTCTTAGTTTTATCGACAAAACCAACATCAATTCTTGTTAAATTAAATTTATCCTTAAGCAACCTTTGAAGGATACTTAAGCCTAAAGATACTGCTTGTTCAAAAGACATGCCTTCCTTATACTCCTTTTGAAGCATCTTGTCTGCTTCTTCACTAAACTCGCCAACAGCTTTTGCATAATACTTAAAATAAATACCTGTAGGGTCAGTCTCAAAAAGTTGAGGTCCAAAGTCATAACCAGCAACAAGCAAAGATACACCAAAAGGCCTTGCAGCACCTGATTGAGTGTAATACTGCATCAAATCACATAAATCTCTCACAACCAAGGAAACATCCGCAGGATTTCCATAGTAAAGTTGATGTTGTTGAGCAAACACTTGCGCTCTTGATATTAAAACTCTTGCATCAGAAATGATTCCAGAACCTGTAGCTAAAATATGGTCTGCAACTACAAAAATCTTCTCAACAGATTCAGGGATAATCAATTCATTCATAATTCTCTTATCTGCTAGTAATGCAACACCATCTTTGTAAACTATACCGAGAGCAGTAGAACCTTGCATAACGGTTTTCTTAGCATATTCTACCTGAAGCAATCGGCCATCAGGACTAAACAAAGTTATTGCTCTATCATAACCCATCATTTGATGATCATTTAGATCCATTTAGATTCACCTCTTTAATCTTCTGTTTTATTTTTAAAAGAGTACCTGAGACAAGTAAACTCCTAACTCTTACCTTTTGGTTATTTGCCTTATTTATAAAGATTGTGGATGCCCTTAACAAATCAACATACTTCCTTTCAATCTTAATAACATAAAAGCTTCCTTTACTCAAGTTCTCTACTACAAAAAATCCCGAAATTCCATATAAAAACTCGCCGAAGAAAGATTTAATTTGCCTTAAAATCTCAGGTTTACACTCTTCCCAAGAACAACCATCTATCTTCAATAAAACATACCTTTTCTTCTCTCTTGAAGTTGGTTTAAGAAGCTTCATCAAGATTAGAATCTCAACAGAATTTATATAATTTTTGAGTATAACGCATTTATAAACCATTCACCAGTTAAAAGAAAATAATAAATATGAAAAATTCCCGAATAGAGAATATTGCCCTTATAAGGCTCGAATAAAAATAAAAGGAGGAAATAAAGATGGTCGCAAGCGGAACTGAAATGAACATAATAAAGATAATCTTAGGGATTATTGTTGGTGTATTACTTGCGGTAGTATATTCTTTAAGAGTGATTGTTTTAATGGAGAGAAAAATTGCAAGGATGGATATTAACTTAATAAGAATTGTGAACAAACTTTACAAAGTAGAAGAAGCAGAAATAGCCGAAGAAAAGAAAATAGAAGAAATGTTGAACAAGAAAATTAAGAAAGCTAAAACAAGCAGCAAAAAACCAGAAAAGAAAAAAACTAGCAAATCTAAGAAAACGACTACAAACTCTGCAGCAAAAAAAGCAAGCAAAACAACTAAAAAGAAAACAGCAAGTACAAAGAAAGCAACAAAAAAGAAATCTAAAAAGAAATAAATAGAGCTATTTTCTTTTATTTTATTTTTACAAAGCGATTTTTATTAACTTTTTTTGCTAAAAAATATAAATCCAAAACGTTTAATGAGTAAGTACTATGAAATTCGAAGAGATTGTTAACAAAATAAAAACCTTAGAGATTCAAGGTGCTGAAGTCATTGCCCAAGCGAGTGTAAATGCAATTCTTTCTGTTCTAGAAGAGATTCAAGACTGGGAAAAAGATAAAATCATCAAGAAATTAAATTCGTGCAAAGAGACCCTGATAAAAACCAGGCCAACAGAACCTGCAATGGTGCATTCTCTAAACTATTTATTAGACTTCAAAAGTTTTCCTGATTTCAAAAAGATGAATTCTGTTAAGCTAAGCGAAGAAATCATAAAACGCGCAAACTTTATCATAAAACATTTCTCAGAGAGTGATGAAATTATCGCTGAAATCGGTTCAAAAAAGATTAAGAAAAATTATATAGTATACATTCATTGTCATTCGTCAACGGTTATGCGAATTCTGAAAAGAGCTTGGGACAAAGGAACAAAATTTGAAGTTTACCTAACAGAAACAAGACCGCATTATCAAGGAAGAAAAAGTGCTAAAGAATTGAGTGAGTACGGCATTCCTGTAACTTATTTTGTGGATTCTGCTGCAAGATTTGCTATTAAAAAAGCAGACATAATGTTAATTGGAGCAGATGCAATAACAAATGATGGAAAAGTAATAAATAAAGTTGGTTCTGAAATGTTTGCGATTATTGCAAACAAATATGATGTGCCGGTTTACTCTTGCACAAATTCTTGGAAATACGACCCTGAAAGCAGGTTTGGTTATGATACGCCAATTGAAGAAGGTAGAAGAGAAGACTTTTGGAAAGATGCCCCTGAAAAAGTTAAGATAAATACTCATTTGTTTGACAAAGTTGATGCCAAGTTAATTTCAGGAATCATTTCAGAATTAGGAATATACCCTCCAGAGATTTTAATCGAAGAAGTGAAAAGAAAATATTCCTGGTTCTTTGAAAAGTATTAAAATTTACTTTTTCTTAACTTTTTTCTTAATCTTTGCTTTGGGTTTAATTTTTGTTTTCAATTTTGAGTTTTTAGACTTAGAAGGTTTTGGTTTAGTTTTAACTTTGTTCTGTTTTTTATCTTTTGTTTTTGAAACTTTTTTTACTTTGGAAGACTTTGACTTAGAAACTGATTTCAAATTGTCTTTTCCCTTAGTTCCACTTTTCTCTTTTTTACTTGATTTTGGTTTACGCTTGGATTCTTCTTTTCCTTTTGTTTTTTTAGAAGTCTTAACCTTTGTTTTTTGAGCACCTTCCTCATCAAGCTCATTATCTTCATCGGATTGTTTTGACCGTCTCTTCTTTGGCAATTCCTTTTCAGGAGCAACGGTTTGCTTCCGCTTCCATTCAGGGATTACCTTGTTTTCAAACTCATCTATCTCTTTGATCAATTTCTCTCTTTTTTCTTCTAGCATTTTAATGATATCGTCGTTATTTATTTCATTCATAATAAGCCCGCACTCTGGACAAGTAAAATTAAAATCCATTGCTTGCTCAAAACTTAAACGCATACATCTATTTTCACAAGAGTAGAAGAAGTTGTTCTTTTCCCTTTCAAGCCTGGATTCAACCCTTGCAAGTTCATCCTTTAATATTTGGAGATACAAATAAGGAATATTAGAAAAGTCTGCAGTCCAATAATAGATATACCAGCCCTTTTGTTTATCTTTCTTCCTCTTGAACTTTAACAGATTATACTGCTGCAACCTATAAAGTTGATTCCTCATGACATTTAAATCAAGTTTTAGAGCTTCCGCTATCTCAAACTCTGATACATTCACTTTGCCTTTAAGGAAATGCATTATTGGCAAAGTATCCTCGCCACACAACAGCGAAATTACCTTATCTTCCAACTCCTGATTAATCTCCATTTTAACACAATCTAACAAAACACGATACAACCTATTCCTAGCACAGTAAGGTTTATAAAGCTTATGATACCTAAAGAGTATACTTGTATATCTTGCTTTAAATTTAGATACGAGAAGTTAAACTATGAAAATCTAAACAGAATAAAAAACAACTGTAAAAATAAAAACAAAAATAAAAAGTTTTATATTTTAAAAAAAGAGTGTGAGAGTATGGCAAATATTATTTCTCTAAACAAAAGTGCGGAATTTGATGTACGCCTTGTTGGCGAGAAGGCAAAGAATTTAGCCTCAATTTCGGAAGACTTTCCTGTTCCAGAAGCTTTTGTTTTGCCTTATGATTTCATAAACGAAACATTAAGAAATTCAACATACAATTATGAAGAACAAACAGTTGAAATAAACAAACAAACTATTGATGAACTTGAAGGAATTTTCTCTGCATTAAAAGTCTCAAACCTAAATGACTTATCAAGCAACCCTGAAAAGATAGAATTGGTCGTAAGACCCAGCTGTTATCCTTCTGAACTAAATGAGAAAGTGCCAACGGTTATAAATATCAGCAGTTTTGAAGACCTAATAAGTTTCATAAGCAAAGAGCTTTTCGTTTTCTCAACAGAGAACTGCAAAGGCGGCATTATTATTCAGAAATTAATTAAACCATTGGTTTCAGGCTTTGTTACAATTTCTGAAACAAACATCGCTATCAAAACTAATTTTGGATTTAGCAAAAGCATAAAAGAAGGTTACTATGATACAATTGTTTTTGACAGACTTTCAAAAGACTATACCAAAGAAATAGGAAACAAACAAACAGCATACATCTTTGATAAAGAAACGAACAACATTGAACAAAAAGAGGTGCCTGATTCTAAACGTTCTGAATTTGTTATCTCAGATGAGAATATAACAAAGATTATTCAAAATGCTTTATACTTAAGCTCAAGAGGTTTCAACTGGTTTGAGTTCGCGCTTGCAGACAATAAGATGTACATCCTGTCTATAAAAAAAGGTCTTGAAACATATATAAATGAAAAGAAAACAGAACATGAAGATAATAGTGAAGATGATTTCCTAGATCTACTCTCTACCGACTTGTTTAATGAAAGCAACGAACCACAGAACCTACAAAAAGAGGAATCGCAACTTTCAGGATTGGACATTGAAATCATTGAGTTTGATGATAATTCTGAAAAAGAAAGCACAAACGATGAAGTAAAGGAAATATTTGAAGAAATAAAAACCGCAGAAATCGAAGCAGAGAGTCTAGTTAATTATCTCAACAATAAAAAGTTTGAATCAAATGAGATATTAACAATTTTAGACTCGTTGATTAAAAAATACAGCATAATTAACCCTGAATTAAAAGCTCCTCTTGAACTGCTAAAAGAGGATTTGATAAAAGAATTAAACAGTTTAAAGAAATAATCTAAAAAAAGAGCAAAATAAACAGATAATAAAAAAAGCTTACAGGTCTCCCATCAATTCGTGTATTAATTCTATAAAAGTAGCATTGCTCCAAGCTTGATTAAACGCGCCTTGACCTGTCTGGAATTCTGCTGAACTTAACTCGCTTGCCGAACCCAAAGCGTTTAACCACAGAATATCCTTAGTGCTCGCAGCAATAATCTCTGCAATATAGTTTGCATACCTGGTTTTATCAACCTTATACATTGCAATCGCTGCCAAGTTATTCAAGAAATACCAAGAATCCCCTCTATGATAACTCCTTATATCTTCACCAGTGTGTCTTGGACAGTAAAGTTCTGAACTCTTTTCAATGGTAGTAAAACCGCCCCAAGGCAACCATAGTTTTCTGATTGCTTCGTCAAAAACATTCCTCCACTGCAGATATGACAACATTTCTGGATAAAAGTAATATGCTATAAAGATATTTGGTCTGAAGAACCTGTTTTCTAAATCATCGTAAAGCAACCTTGAATCATAAAAATTATTTACAGTGGCTATCCTGATCTTGTTTTCCATATTCCTATAATGCTCATTACCTGTCAATGCATAAGCAAGCTTGTACAAGTACATATACATAGCCTGAATCTCTAACAGAAAACCTTTCCTCTTATCCTTGCCAAAGCTGGAATCCATCCAACTCTCGTGCTCTTCAGTATAAACCAGATCTCCTTTAATATGATACTTTTCTATGAAATCCAAAGTTTTTATCAATGAATCCTCAAAAGTCTTGATAAACTTGTTAGAGAACAAATAAGCGCTTATGTTCTCTTTATCTGCAAACCTTACGAGATACGAAATACTGTGGAAAAGCCAAGGCAAGGCATCAATTGAAAACGTTGTCCTTTCGTGAAGGTTTGAATGTATTTTACCGTTGTAATAAATATTGTTTAACAGATTCTCCATGTATTTCTTAGTTTTATTAAGTTCGCCACTAATAACTAGCGCTTTTAAAGAAAGTGCTTCATCTCGACTCCATTCCTGATAAAACCAGGGCAACCCCGCCATAAGATAATCTTCGGTTGCCAAAGCTAACAAAGAATGCTGTGCTCTGCTAAACGCAAAGTTCACCTCTTCAAACCTTGAAACCCTGTTCAAATTAAAACTGCTTTCAGTTTTAGTAATCTTGTCAAAAACCTTAAACCTCGCATTTATGAGATTATATCCTTCTTCATAATTGTTTGAAACCAAAATCATAAACCTGTTTGTCTTAAGTTCAAGCGCCGAAAAGACATACCTTTCATGCTTGGGCGAATTTCTTTCCAAGTCATAATCATATTTTCTCAGTTTCCACGAATCAACTCTCTTGGATTCTCCGTGAACTTTTATAAACACGAACTTCTCAAACTCTTTCATACCTGAACTGCTATCTTCTCGCTCATCGGTTTTCTTAACAAAATGTAAAACCCATAAAGTGTCCCTCACTCTTTTCAAATCGTAAAATCTTCCCCACTCGCGTTCATCAAACATTCTTTTAACATCAAAATTTAATCTAAAGGTTAAAGAAGAATTCGATTCGTACAATAAAGCCCCAGTCTCAGAATCAATATAGAAACTGCTGCTAATGAACCCGTGATACAAAGTAAAGGAATTCCCAACATTTACAACTTTCTCTGGATGAAGAAAATCAATTGTTTGAAAATCTAAGCTATCTAGTATTTTAAAGAGCTCCCCTTTGTCTCTGACAAAATAACCATCAAACCTGCTTGCTTTGCCTAAAGGCACTGTGAAGTAAGCCTTGTTTGTGAAAATTGATAATCTTGAATCATTATCTATTTTCTCTGAACTAATAACTTTATCTTCCCCAGCATAATAAATTTTAGTCATGATAAACACCCCCTCTATAAAAATTAGCTGCCTCCTCGGGAGACATAACATTAATATGAGTTCCAAAAAACTCGAAACCCCCAGGTTTAGTTATCCTAGGAATAATTCTAATATGAAAATGCAAATCGTTATCATAAGGTGAATTAATCCAAGTAATGTTATAAGAACAGTTTAATTCTTTTAACTTGTTAAGGACTAATTTTAAATGTTGCGCCAATTCCAAAAAAACATTCCTTAACTCATTTAAGAATCTTACATGTTTCTTTGGAAAGATAACAACCTCGAAAGGATACTGCGAGGCGTAAGGAGTAAATGTCAAAAAGTTATCTGTTTCAAGAACATGCCTTTCAGAATTTCTTTCTCTATGCAAAAGTTTGCAATAAGGACAGCCTTCAAACTTGCCAACAGCTTTTATCTTTTCTCTAACCCAAAAGGGCACTATATTATAAGCAATAACTTGCGAATGCGAATGAACCAAAGAAGTGCCTGCTTCGCTGCCGTGATTCTTAAATAAAGCAACATACTTAACTCCTGGAATTCTACTAAGTTCTTCAATTCTAAAATTATAAACACCAATCAATTCAGAGAGTTGATTTTCATCAAGGTCCCATAACTGAAGATTGTGTTTTGGCGTCTCGACAATAACTTCGTGCTTGCCAAATGCATTCCCAAAAGTATAAAACTCGTTATCTGTTCTAACAACATAATCTGAAGTTAATTCAACAGCATTAAACTTGTTTTCAAACCATCTAATCTGCCAATGACCCTCATTGCTAACCCTGCCAATTTCTTTAGGTGTTTTGTCTTCATTACCTGGACAGAAAGGACATTTTTGATCAAATTCTGGGAGAGCAGCTAAATCTTCATTACTTTTTTTGAAATCGGACGGCCTCTTACCTCTATTGGTTGCAATTATAACATACCTGTCCAAAACATAATCTTTCCTAATCTCCATTTTAACCCACATTATTTAACGCTAAATCATATGCCTTAAAATAATTCTCAATCAACAAGGCCCAACTGAATTTCAACGCAATTTGATACGCTTCAATCTTATGTTCAATCCTTTCATCTCTCTTAAGGGTTGAAAACTTAAACATAACTTCAGATAATTCCTTCACTTGCTCTTCATAACTCTTGTTAGCTAATCTCAAAACAAAGATTCCTTTGCCATCCAGATTGTTGTCTATAAGATACTTGCCAAATCCAGACAAATCCGAAGTAACAGCAGGCACAGCCCTCATAGCAGTCTCTACAGGCGTATATCCCCAAGGTTCATAAATCGATGGAAATATTCCGAAATGCGATCCAATAATGGTTTCTGAATAATCCAAGTTTAACAAGCCGTCTTTGCCTGTAAGATATATTGGATAAAAAATCACCTTGACTTTTGATTCTTTGTCATTTAGCAGACCGTTCTGCTTAAGTTTAATCAAAATTGCATCCTTGTCCTCGAAAGGAATATAATGAGTTATAACTGGTGGCAAACCTTCTCTCTGGAGAGCCACTTTTAGTTTCTTAAGCTCAGTCATAATATCTTTAGGTAAAAGCTTCGAACACGAGACATCCTTTCCTGCAAGAATACTTCTCAAAAGCCTGTCCAAGATTAGGTTCCTTATTGAGAACAACTTATCCGAGAAATCATTAACAACCTCTCTATTCTCAACGATTTCCTCTTTTATAGCTTTTCCTCCAGCAGGAACAAAAATGAAAGCAAATATTGTCTTTTTACTCTTTGTTTCTCTAAGTTTTTTATCAAGTTCGGTTAAAGCATCAATGTATAAATCTATGCCCTTAGCCTTAAACTCATACCTTGCTGCCAAGAAAAAAGTAAGACTCTGCTCTAAATCAATAGGATAATACGGAAAGAACATATAAGTCAAAAAATACCTCATCTTATCTCTAAACTCCTTGTGCTTCATCAAAAGCTCTTCAATTGAATTAGGTAAGGGATTTATTCCGTTAGGCAAAATAATATCAGGGCTTCTGCCTAAAAGAATCTTTGATTCATAACCAGTAATATCACTTACTGTTGAAAAAACCTTAGCAGTATTAGCAATTGCCTTTTCAGTTTGATGTTTTGTATGCACACCAAGCCTGTAAGCTTCTTCATCAGGATTGATTTTTTCTATAATCTCGTACAAATTAACACCAGCGCCTGAAATGGCTCTACCTAATGTTGTAGCATGCGTTGTAAAAACGATTGAGATTATTGAACCTAGATTAACTTCAGGCAAGTTAAGATAAAGTCCAGTACCTGCAGCCAACCATTCGTGCAGATGAACTAAAACTTGTTCTTTCGGATTCGCTTTCAGGAATTCCTCTATTAAAATACCAACTGCAGTTGACCAAAGCAAAGGCTGATCGTAATCATAAAAATCGCTATTCAGAGAATCTATCCTAAAACTATCCCAATACTTGCCCTTAAACTCAGGTCCTCTAGACAGAAAAGAATCTGAAAGTTCTACAAGTATTGCGCTTGGATTACCTCTTATCAACCAAGTCCCAAACCTACAAAAGATTCCTTTTTCCTTAAGTCTCTCAAAGACTTCTTTAAAGATTACCGGAACAGGTTTCTGCAAAAACTCGCCTTTGCTCTTGTCTTTAAAGAATGGGCCTATTAAAAAATAATCATCTCCAAACTTATGTTGTACAAACTCAGCCTTGGACCTAAGCACAGTATTTATTCCACCTACTTTATTACAAACTTCCCAGGATACTTCAAACAGTTTCATACTCTCACGATTTTAGTTAAGCAGTTTTGGATTTTTGTTTTGTTTTTTTGCTAGTTGATTTCTTCCTAGCCTTTTTCTTTTCATATAATGGAAGCAACCTGCGAACCATCTCTCTCAATAAGACAACTTGCATCTCGTGCTTGTCATTAGCTGAAAGAACCCTCACTGCTAGTTCGTCTTCATTAAAAACATCCTTAATCCAATTATAGAAGTCGTTCCTCAAGTCATTAACATGGTACCTAAAAGTCTCATCATCCATAAATTCTAAAGCATCAACCAACTCCAACAAACTCTTCAAAACAATACCATCCTTAACCAAAAAAAAATGCTCTGGCTTAATCTCCTTAAACAAATTATCTACATCTGGCAATTTTGAGCTTGCAGATTTCGTTTTGGCAGCACCTTTTTTGAATAACATTTTTACCCCCCTCCTTTTTTTATTTAAAAATTCAAAAACAAAAAACTAAACCTTAACCTTTGATTTGATTTTCTTAGTCCCTCTCTTGCTTTTAGAGCGTTTAACCTTCTTGGTTATTTTTTTATCAGACTTTTTATCAGACTTGTCTTTATCTAACATCTCCTCAGGTTCAAGTTCTTGTATAGCTTTTTCTCGTTTTAACGCATTAATTCGCTCTTTCAAATCTTGGAAAATGTTCATAAAAAAGATAAAAGCCTCATACGGACTTTCATAGGGATTAAAGTATTTATGAACGTCACCGTCTGAGAAGTACTTAGTGCACATGTAATAAAAATGGTCTGAAGTTTGAAGTTTTCGCCAGTCCTCTAATAAACTCTTATCGCCTAATTCTTTAACATCTTTTTCAATGGAGTAAATCTTTTCCAAGGCAGAATCCTGCATAGCGTTGCTCCGCCAAGCAGATATATCTCTCTCTATATCAGCCCACGATATCAAGTGAGGCACATCAACTTCCCCAACAGGTTCAAACTTCTCAACCGCTTCTGAAGGCGTGATAAAACCGTGCCCTTCTTCAAGCAACTTTTTAGGCAAATGTTTCATAAAATCAAAAATTCCAGTATCCTTCCATTGATGTTCTCCAAAAGTTTCATAATCCATAAACAGATTAAGTATAACTCCATCAATCTGATTAATCCACGAAACATACTTGTCCACAGTTAAAGGCCATTCTTTCCAAGCGCGATTAGAAAACCTAAACGCAATATCGTCTGAAAGCCTATAGTTCTTCAACAACAGAGGCATCTTTGAATCTTTTGCATAGTAAACATAGTTAGGACTTCTCCAGCCTAAAATGTGGTCAGCGCCTTCTGTTATAACAGCCTTGAAACCTAGCTTTTGAGCAACCTTCGCTAAATTGTTATCATAAATTAATTCAGTGTTCCTAAAAACTTTAGGCTCTTTGCCAAAGACTTCTTTAATCTTTTTTGTGTGAAGCTTAACTTGTTCAACAAACTCCTCAATAGAATAAAGATATGCTAAAGAATGATAATATGTCTCTCCTAAAATCTCTACATTCTTGTGTTTAACCAATTTTTTAAAACTCTCCAAAGTGTGAGGAGCATATTGTTCAAGCTGGTCAAGAAAAACGCCTGAAAAACTAAAAGTAACTTTGAATTCAGGATACTTCTCCAACAAAGACATCAATAAAGCATTCATTGGCAAATAACATTTCTTACTAACTTTTTTGATAATTTCTGCATTCTTTTTCTCATCAAAATAGCCATGATTCTTTCCAATATCAAAAGCTCTGTAATCCCTCATTCGGTAAGGTTGATGAACCTGAAAATAGAAATTAAGGTAGTGTTTCTTAACAAATTCCTTTAACTTAGGATGTGCTTGGAAAAAAGGTATAAATAATCTACTCATAAGTTTAGTAGGAGCTTTATCTAATAAATACCTTACCAGAGAACTTCTAGAAGAGGAAAACTTCTTGCCAATTTTTTTATTGATTTTAGCAGTTTTATTGTTCTGATTAAGAGAATCAATATTCTTTCCAATCTCAAATACCCTAAAATCCCTTACCCTGTAAGGTTGATGAACCTGAAAGTAAAAATTAACCTCTACCATTTAACACCTCTTCATAAATTCCTAAAAGTTTTTTCGCAGCATTGTCCCAGTTAATGTTAGTAATTTCCATAAAAGCGTGCGTCTTTAAAGTATCCCTAAGCTCACTATACTTCAAAACTGCAATGATATAGTTCGCCATCTTTTCAACATCCCAGTAATCCACTTTCAAACAATTTCGCAATACTTCAGAAACACCTGACTGTTTTGAAATAATAACTGGCGTGCCGTTAGCTATGGCTTCCAAAGGAGTTATGCCAAAAGGTTCTGAGACAGAAGGCATAACATAAACATCCGACATTGCATATATCTTATCCAGCTCTTTTCCTCTAAGAAAACCCGTGAATACAACTTTATCAGACAAACCCAACTCAGCAACTCTATTAATCATCTGGGGCAACATATCGCCGCTTCCAGTTACTAAGAATTTGACATTCGGAATAAAATCGCTAACAATCTTAGCAGCCTCCACAAAATACAAAGGCCCTTTCTGAATTGTAATTCTGCCTACAAAAGAAACTACATAATCATTGGGGAAGATTTTAACATCGTAAAACTTATCTTTATTTCCTAACAAGACACCATTATGCACAACTTTGACTTTCTCAGGATTAATACCATACTTTTCAATAACAGTTCTCATGGTAAATTCACTCACCGCAACAATAACATCAGCTTCTTCAAAACCCCTTTTCTCAATATCATAAACTCGGGGGTCTATACCTATTACACCCCTATCAAAACTAGTTGCGTGGATATGCAAAATCAACGGCTTTCCGGTTTTATGCTTGAGTTTTATTGCTGCAGGATAAGTCATCCAATCGTGAGCATGAATCAAATCAAAATCAAAATTATTTGCTACATTTAGAACTTTGTCTGAAAACAGATTAACCTCTTCAAAAATATGAGGACCATAAAGCTGAAAGTTCTTGCTTTTAACAATATCATTCCTCAAAATTTTAGTGCTCGGAAACGATTCATAATAAGGAACAATGCCTGAATTTATTGGGATATATTGTTCGAGATGTTCTAAGTCTATGCCTGCATTAACAACCTTGAGAAAATCATAATCAAACTCATCCGGAGCTTTAGGAACCACGAAAATAATTTTAAGACCCAGTGCTGAGAGTGCCTTGGTTAATCCATAACACGCAGTACCCAATCCGCCAACATTATAAGGCGGAAATTCCCAACCAAGCATAAACACCCTCATGAATTACTAAACCCCCTACTTATAACTAACCTAAAAATAAAAAATACCTTAGTAAACCAAGACTTTCAAGACTAATTCAAAAACAGTTTATTTAAGCATTGCTTATCACTTAGAAGTTAAAAATCAACAAGCTACTCAAAAACAACAGTTCGCTAAACTTTTTAATCTCATTAACAATCTCTTAACATCAAAAACGGCAAGAATTTCAAAAAAAATTTAAAAAGACAAATCTCTTCAAAAGATTTTATGAAACCGCTTCACCACCTTATTTTTTCATCAATTATGGCTTTAATTTGGTACTTGATTACTTTTAATCCTCTAACTACACTTGTATTCTGGCTTTCTGCAATTTTCATAGATTTGGATCATCTTTTGGATTACTTCATATTTTACCCAAAAGAAATCTTTAAACCTTTATTCTTTCTAAGAGAAAGGCTCTCATACTTTATGTCTTGCAAATATTACAAGAAAAAGACTTATGTTATTTTACATTCTTTAGAGTTAGTTATTGCTTTGTTTATTATTGCAATTTTATTAAAGAACCAAATACTCCTTGCAATATCTCTCGGATTCTTATTTCACTTGTTCCTAGACTTTATTGGAAACATCTATATTAAAGGTAGTGTAAAAAATCTTCCATTTTATTTTTTAAGTTACAGGATTGCCAACAAGTTTGAAGTAAAGAAGCTATTAAACCGAGATAAGTTCTGAAGTTTCAAAATCTAAAAGAGTCTAAAAAGATCTTAATTTGATTTGACATTTATTATTTGATATTTTGATATTTAATATTAAATTCAAAAGATTTTTAACTGAAAGTTATACCCTTTGCAATAATGAGTAATCTAAAAAGAGCTTTAAGACTTATAAAAAAGTCTTGGGATTTCATCTGGAAAGGAGATTCTTTAACTAGTTGGATTCTAGCCTTTTTGGTTTCATACTTTATAATCAAGTTCATCTTTTTCCCTATCATTGAATTTTCTCTACATACTGATTTGCCTTTAGTTGCTGTTGTATCCGGTAGCATGGAACACAGACTTAATGACCAAGGCATCATCTGCGGGAAAAGGTTGCTATCTTATTCAGATGATTTTGATTCCTTCTGGAATGCCTGCGGCTCATGGTACGAAGAAAGAAACATTACAAAAGAACAATTTGAGAACTTTCCATTAAAAGACGGTTTTAATAAAGGAGATGTCATGATAATCTACAATCCTGGAATAGAAAACATCAAAGTTGGAGACGTGATTGTGTTTGACTCACTTTTCTTAAAATATCCTGTCATACATAGGGTTGTAAACAAAACTTACATCAACTCAACATTCTTTTTTGACACCAAAGGAGATCACAACAATGGACAGAACTTTGACGAGCACATGATAACACCTAGCAGGATTCACGGAAAAGCGGTTTTTCGCATACCTTATCTAGGTTATCCAAAGATTTGGTTGTTTGAAATCTATCAAAAAATTAAGCATAGGTGAAAAAATGAGTAATTTCTGCAAGAAATGTGGCGGGTTATTAATACCGAAAACTGTCGGAAACAAGAAAAAGTTAGTTTGCTTGAAATGCGGATACGAAGAACCTCTTGATAAAAACAAGAATGCTAAGATCTCTGAATCAATCAAACAACAAAAAGAAATTGAAATCATTGAGAAATCAAATGATGAAAACCTTCCTGTTACAGACGTTGAATGTCCTAAATGCGGAAACAATAAAGCATATTTTTGGCTATTGCAGACTAGATCCGCTGACGAAGCTGAAACTAAATTCTTTAAATGTACAAAATGCGGACATGTTTGGAGAGATTATCAATAAACATTGTTGGTGTTTAAAGTTTATCTCATAAAAATGAGAATAACCGTAAAAGTAAAACCCAACAAAAACGCACAGAACATCAAGTTCAACAAAGAACTAAATATTTACGAAGTCGAACTCAAGTCTAACCCTCTCAAAGGAAAGGCTAATGACGAACTGATTTCTCTATTAAAAAAGCATTTTGGGAAAAAAGAAATAAAAATCATATCAGGAAAAACCTCTAAAAAAAAGATTATTGAAATAAAATAGGTTATTAAGTTCATTTTTTCTTTTTTAGAAGTTCCAAAAATGGCAGGGTTCCTTTTGCAATGTATTCTAGAGAAGCTCCGCCGCCTGTTGAAACAAAATCAAACTTATCCAAAAGTTTAAGTTCATTCAACAAAGTCAAGGTATCTCCGCCACCAACAATCTTGTAAGCATTACTCATTAAAGCGATAAAATTCGCTAACTCCTCGGAAGCCTGCCTAAAATCTTCAACCTCATACTTTCCTAAAGGGCCATTCCAAAAAATGGTTTTGGACTTCAAAAGAACATCTACAAACTTAAGAATAGATTTGTGCCCAACATCTACACCATAAAAGTTAGAAGGTATTTTTGATACGGGCACAGTTTTCAAACTTACTGCTTTATCCAAACTTCTTGAGATAACAACATCATCTGGTAGAATTATCTTTTTTGAATTAAGTAATGATTTCGCTTCATTTAACATTTCAGGTTCATACAAAGATTTTCCAACATTAAACCCTTGGGCTTTGTAAAAAGTAAAAATCATGGCTCCGCCAAGCAGAACATAATCAACTTTCTTTATCAACGATTTTATAACCGGCAACTTAGTTGATAACTTCGAGCCTCCTAAGACTACTGCAATAGGTTTTTTCTTGTTTGAAAAATCTAGGTTTTTTATCTCCTCTTCCACGAGAAGGCCTATGCAAGATTTCAGATATTTTGCCAAACCATAAGTTGACGCGTGCTTCCGATGCATTGTTGCAAAAGCATCATTAACAAAAACATCTCCTAAAGTTGATAAGAGGTAAGCAAACCTGGAATCATTCTGAACTTCTTGTTTGTAAAACCTTATATTCTCTAATAACACTATGCCTTTTCTTTCAGGAGTTTCAAGTTCTTCAGATAAAGTCTTAAAAACAACTTTTCTCCTTAACAACTTGGATAAATGCTCTGCTACTGGCTTTAATGACAGACTTTTATCAAAACCAGAAGGTCTTCCCAAATGCGAGATGATGATGAGTTTTTTCGGTTTCTTGCTCAGTATACATTTTATGGTGGGAATCACTGCTCTAATTCTCGTGTCATCTAAGATTTTACCATTTTGAATAACGACATTAAAATCGCACCTTAAAATAACCCTTTTATTTTCAATCCTACATCTTCGTAAAACAGGCAGTTGTTTCATTTTTTGTAACAAAACTTTTTTAGTAATTTTTGATTCTTTTTGTCTGTTTAATATAACGTTTAACTTTATATACCTTTTTAGCATATGCTAAAAACTTAAAAACGAATCAAAATGATACTTCTTGAAATTATGCTTCCTCATCTGATATTATAAGTTTATTCTTTTCAATGACAAACTTATAGTTCTTTGCCGGTTGAAACTTGCAAAGTTTACTGATGTACCTTGGTAAAATAATATTGTTGCCTTTAAATTCAAATTCAGAGATAATCTCAACTTTGTTTTCTGGGTTATCTAAATTAATTCCTAATTCTGAGAACAAATTGTTGTTTCGTTTAGTAAGTCTCTCTTTGAAATTCTTTGTTTTTTCATAAAGTTGTTTTGCAATAACTCCTGCCAGGTTTACTCCCGTTGCTTTTGTAGCGCCTTGTAAACCAGGACTCAAATTTACTTCAATAACTCTCGGCCCTTTGTAAGTAGGTAGAACATCTATTGCACAAATGTCTGCATTTATAGCTTTCGCAGTTCGTAATGCAATGCTCTTAAGTTCTTCAGTAATTTCGATTTTCTCGACATTTCCGCCAAGATGAACATTCGCCCTTTTCTCTTCTGACTGCGCCATTCTCTTATAACCAAACACCTCGTTGCCAATAACTAGTAATCTGTAATCAACTCCGCCAGTTTCAACATACTCCTGTATCAAAAAAGGTTGCTTTAGATGAGACAATACATCTAAAAGTGAAGACGCTGCTGCGTGACTCTCTACAAAAATAACCCCTTTTCCTTGCGTACCCTTAGGCAATTTAACAATTAGAGGATATTCAGCATTTTTCAGGAAGGATTTAACAGAAGCGTAATTTGAGAAAAGAAATGTTTTCGGCATTGGGATGTCCGCTTTATCCAGAACAAGGTGGGTTAATATCTTATCGTGCCCAACATCAAAAGATTGTGGGTGTATTGGCTGATATGCCCTACCATAAAAAGCTTCTGACAAAGCCCTCAAAGCAGTTGCATATCTATAAGAACCTTTTATATAAACACAATCAAAGTTCTTATCAATTTGTTTCCCACCAGCCAATATTTTTGAATTTTTACCGTCTAAAAGAATCTCTATTTCTTTTATATTATAAAACTCAACTTCGACAAAATACTTTTTTAACTCTTCATAAGTCCATTTGGAACTTACACTCCCTAAACTAAAAAAAGCGCATCTCATCTTATTTATCACTCTTAATGCTTGGGTCAATTAAAACAGGAATTTTCTTGAGAAGGTTTCTGCCTATCAAAACAGGGTATTTCATATGGCTCCTATCTGAGACCGTAAAGTATCCAGAAACTTCAAAACCTTTAATCCTTATTTTAGCCCTAACAACAGGCCGTTTATCTCTACCTAAACTTGACCTGACGGATTTAACCTTTATTATTGGTCCAAGATTAAGATAAGATGCAAGAGTAACATCTATTGAAGAGGTAGCAGCGCCAGTATCTATCCTTGCAAGCACGCGCCTAGATTTCTCCTTGCCTAAAACTTCAATCTTTTCAGCCAACCCAATTATTATTTTATTATCCATTTAGACCACAACATAAGGAGTTAATTTTTAAAATTATTCATCGAGTTCTCTCAAAACTACGAAAGGTATAACATCTCTTATCGAATCCTGTTCTGTTAAAAACATTACAAGCCTATCAATTCCTATGCCTAAACCACCTGTTGGAGGCATACCATGTTCTAATGCTACTAAGAAATCCTTATCTGTAGGTGGAGCCTCTTCATCTCCAAGTTTTCTGTTTCTTTCTTGTTCCTCAAACCTTTCTCTTTGGTCAATAGGATCATTCAATTCTGAATATGCATTTGCAAACTCTTCACCTGCAATAAACAACTCAAATCTCTCTGTTAATCCTTCCTTGCTTCTGTGTATTTTAGTTAATGGCGAAACCTCTTTTGGATAATCTAAAATAAATGTTGGTTGTATTAACTTGTCTTGAACCAACTCCTCAAAGATTAGATTAATCAATGCACCTTTGCTAATCTCGCCAACCAATTCAAAATCCAAAGAATCTACTATGCTTTTAAGCTCTTCAAGACTCATCTTTTCAACATCGTAATTAGCATACTTTTTAATCGCGTCATACATTGTTAATTTCTCGAAAGGTTTCGTCAAATCAATCTCGTGACCCTTGAACATAATTTTATCTTTCTTGATAACATCTTTTGCCAAGGCTTTGATTAATGTTTCAGTCAACTCCATCATATCATTGTAATCCGCATATGCTTGATACAACTCAATCATTGTAAACTCTGGATTGTGCATAGTATCCATACCTTCATTCCTAAAATTCTTGCCTATCTCAAAAACTTTCTCGTAGCCGCCAATAATCAATCTTTTCAAATACAATTCCAAAGAAATCCTCAAGAACAAATCTCTGTCTAAAGCGTTGTGGTGAGTTATGAAAGGTCTGGCATTCGCCCCCCCATAAACCGCCTGAAGTACGGGAGTTTCAAGTTCAATAAAACCTCTTTCGAAAAGGAACTGCCTGATATACTTTATGATTTCGTGTCTCTTCCTAAAAACTTCTCTTGTTGAAAGGTTCATGATTAAATCCAAGTATCTGTATCTTTGTCTCAAGTCAGGGTCTGTAATCCCGTGATACTTCTCTGGCAGGCCTCTTAGAGTTTTAGCAAGAATCTCAAAAGTATCAACAAAAATGCTTATCTCTCCAGCTCTTGTTCTAGAAACTTTGCCCTCAACACCAATAAAATCTCCTAAGTCAATCATCTTTATTAACTCAAAATCTTTAGTTGTGTCTCTCTTAAAAACAACTTGCATATCACCAAACTCGTCTCTTAAAGTGATGAACGCGATTCTTCCAAGGACCCTCCTAGTAAGAACTCTACCAGCAAACTTTACAACCTCTTTTGAAAACTCTTCGTTAGCAATATCTTTATACTTCTCTTTAATTTCAACACTTGAATGCGTCTTGTCAAACTTGTAAGGATAAGGATTGATGCCTTTCTCTCTTAATTCTTTAATTCTTTTCTTTCCTCTCTCAATAAGGTTTTCGCCTAAAGCCATTTTAGAACGGTTCATGAACTAAGCATTTTTAAATTTTGCCAAAAACATCCAAATTGCTTTTCAAACTTCTTTTTAAATAAAAAATAAAAGAGAATATAGAAAACCAAGAAATAAAAGTAAGCTGATATTAAAAATCCATCTTAAAACCCAAAACTCAAAGTTTTTAAAAACCTAATAAAATCACAAAAATATGACTTTTGAAGAAATCAAGAAGGACATTCTTTGGAAGATGCATAACTTGGATAAATCCAACAAAGGGAGTGTTGATGAGAGAATCAAGCCTTTATGCGACAAGATAAATGCTCTCCCAAACTATGTAACAACGAGTTCTTGCTCTGGCAGGATTTCTTTAACCAAGCACAGCAACACAAAATCTCCAAACGCTTGGATATTTAAATCACACGAGAAAGTGCAGTTAGAGGAATTATTGAATTTAGAACTGCCTGAGGAATTAGTACTGCTCAAAATGGAAAGCGCAATCCTGCATGTAGCCTGCAAGTCTATAGAGGATGCAAAAACCTTGCTTGAATTGGCTAGGCTCTCTGGATTCAAACGTTCAGGAATAATCTCAATCAAACCTAACAAGGTCGTGATTGAGATTTTATCAACAGAAAGCCTTGCTCTGCCTTTCTCCCAGAACAAAAAAATGCTAATTGATAAAGAATACTTAAAGATTTGTTTGGATTTGGCAAACGAAAAACTTGATAGAACTCATCAAAAGATAGACAAGCTGGAGAAAGCCGTAGAACAGATTAAACAAGGGTAAAGCCATCCGAATACTTCATTAATTCTTAAACAATTATTCTTAAAAAGTTCTTTAAGATAAAACTATTTTTTAAAACACAAAAATCCTAAAATTAGGAAAAGTTTTAAAATATTAGAAATAGACATACTTTGTGATGGAACTAAATAAAAACCGGTTTTCAAACATACTTATACTTATCCTCACGACATTTTTGATTATATCATTGAATTTACACATAGGCTTTGCTAAAGAACTGACTTTTATTGTAAAAGAATTCAAAACTGGGAAGGATATCAAGAGCGGTTTGGTTGACATTATTGCAACAAGCGATTCTATAAGAAAAGAATTTCATCTCGAACTGAACAACAATAGCTTAATAAATTTAGATTTAGACAACAGGACTTGGGATTTTATCATAACAATTGATGACGACAAAACACCCTCTTACGATTATTATGTAAAACACCACGTTGAACAAGGCTGGCCTGACAAACCTCAATCAATATATCTGTTTCCTGTTGGTGGAGTTAATGTCAGGGTTGAGGACATAAACGGAAATCTAATCAGCAATGCTGATGTTAAAATAGAGTGTTTAGAAAACAGGTTCATTAAAATAAATTCCAAAACAGATTTCTTTGGCACCTTTTCAAATGAATTTATACCTGTAGGGAACTGCTCAGCATTCGCATCTTTTAATGATGCTGCAGGCATCACTAGTTTTACAACAAAAAAAGGAAAGATGCAAAATGTTATTGTAACTCTTGATAAAAAAGTGGTCTCAAGCACGATGTTCTTAAAAAACAACGTTCTCGTATTTGCCCTTATAGTAGCACTACTTACCATTGCATACCTGCTTCGCAAAAAAACCAAGAAAGCCAAACAAAAAGATAATGCAGTTATTGAAGTGTCTCAAGAGATAAAATTGGAGCACAATCCCGAACAAGAGTTAGTAAAAGAAAAAGAAACTCAAACCAATGTAATCCCAGCAAAACTCGATCAAGTAATGAAAACTCTTTCTGAGAAGGAAAAAAGAGTTGTTGAATACCTTCTTGCCAGCAACTTCTCGTCTAAAAGTTCAAAGATACGATACGACTTAAGAATATCTAAGACAACCTTCTCTAGAGTTCTAAAAAGTCTTGAATCCAAGAACATAATTCTCATTGAGAACCAGACAAAACCTGTAAAAATAAAAATAAACCCAGAATATATTTAAAACCGAAAAATAATATTTTTCTAGCCATTTGGAACAAAAATAAAAACAAAATATTGCTTTGGGAAAAATAAAACATTCGACAAAGCACAGGTTCCAGGAAACATTTATAAAGAATCTCAATCATATTGTCTATAAAATCAAACGCGCAGAATTCGTTGGTTTTGGTTTTTTTATTTTATTCTTTCTTAGTTTTTTTCTATTAACATCTACTTTAATTGTTATAATTAATTCAAGACTGCCTTATGCTTACATAATTTGTAATAAAAACATAAATAGAGAATTTGTAAAAAGCACGACTTTGTTTCTTTCTTCAAATGTAACAAATATTAATGAAAGCGAATACCTTCAACAATTGACAGTTAAAGAAGCACTGCATATGCTTGATGTAAAAACCCTGATGAACAAACTATTGCTATTTTCAAGCTCATTGCTTTTAGTTCTAGCGGTACTGGTTTTAATCTTAGTATTCACAAATAGAATAACAACAAATAGAATAATAAACGAGACTTTCAAAAAAGGTTTCGTTGTGAGCTTGCTTATCTTTGCTGTTTTTATTCTAACTGTTGCTTTAGGATTTAGTTTGTTTTTTGAGACTTTCCATAGAATCTTTTTCCCGCAAGGGAATTACACTTTTCCCAGAAATTCAATATTAATTCTAAACCTGCCGCAATCTTTTTTCTTGAAGTTTTTAATATTAAGCATTACAGAAGCATTAGCTTTAGATACACTCTTTTTTACAATCGTTCTGAAATTGAATACTATTATAAGAAAATAGAAACAAACTATCAAAATATGGCTGAGTATCTTAAGATTATCTTAAACAGATCATCTTAATTCTTAAATTCTTAATTAAAGAAATCTTTCAATGACAGGTTCTTTCTAAGTTTTGGCTTGCTTTCTTCATTTGAGGTCTCTGTATTTTCATTATTTGCATCTTCTGATTTTAGTATCAATTCGCCGTAAACACCATCAAACCCTGGCTTGACTTCCAATCTTTGCTCCCTATTCAGCTTAATCAAATGAGCGAACCCTTTTAACTCAGGTTCTAAATCCTTAATATCTACATCTAAAAGTATCTTAAACTCATTCCCAAACTTGTTAATCATTCTTGAGTAAATATTCCACGAACCTTTGGAAGCCATTGAAATCTTGTAAAAATGAGAAATCAATTCCATCAAAGGCAGCAATCTTTTGAAAACCTTTGCATTCTCAGGGACAAAACCTTCAGGCCTGTCTGCCAAAGACTCTACCCTATTAAGAACCCCAATGGTTAAAGGCTTGCCACAAACAGGACAAATATTATTATGCTTCTTTGATTCTTCAGGCGATAAAGAGATATTACAATTTCTGTGCCCGTCAAAATGGTACTTGCCATAAGAAGGGTCAACCTCAATAGTGCCTATAAAATGTTCTCCTGTCCTGATTGCGTTTATCAAATCATCATATGTAAAACCACTCTCAAAATCAATCATATTGGCCTCCCTCCCTAATCTCCAAGGCCAGGCGCTGTGCGCATCCGAGTTAGAAACCAAAGTAAACCTGTCTAAAGAGGAGAGCCTCCAATTCATCAAGGGGTCTGAAGACAAACCTGTTTCAAGAGCATAAATCTGAGTTACCTTATCCTTAAAAGCCTCTTCCAAGGAATCAAAACCGCTTTTTGAACCTAACATACCGAACCACGGCGTCCATATATGCGCAGGGATGATCTCTATCTTATCATCAATATCTTTAAGCAGGCTTACAAAAGAAACAGCATCCAAACTTAAAGTGGGCCTGCCGTCACTCTCTAAGGAACCAAATCTTGATAACCTTCTGTTAATTTCTTCTACTGTTTTAAAATCAGGTGCCAAAACAACAAGATGAACCTTTCTCAATTTATTTTTATCATAATAAACCAAGGACACTTCTGTTTGTAGAACAAATCTAAAACCCGATTTAGTCTTAAGAATACCTGTCCCGTCTTCAAAAAGCCCTTTTTTAAGCTCTTCAAGCCATAGGGGATGCGTAAAATCCCCGGTGCCTAACACATCAAGCCCTTTTATACGCGCAAATCTCTCAAGTTTCTCTAAATTCAAATCTTTAGAAGTCGCCCTAGAATACCTTGAATGGATATGCAAATCACAAAATATCATAATTTATTCTTCTTCAAAACTGCCCTGCCTCTTCCGTCTCTTGCCTTTTATTTTCTTAACATCTTCCTCCAACCCAAGTTCCCTCAACAATTCCTTATATCTGTTCCTTATTGTAACCTCTGTAACGCCAGCAACATCTGCAACCTCTCTCTGAGTCCTTTTCTCGCCATTGAGCAAAGCAGCCACATACAATGCTGCTGCGGCAATACCCGTAGGACCTCTTCCAGAAGTCAATTCTTTATCTTGAGCCTTAGCTAAAAGTTCTAAAGCTTTTGTTTGAGTTTCAGGAGAAAGTTTCAATGCAGAAGCAAACCTTGACAAGTAATCTCTTGGATTTGAAGGCATAATCCTAATGTTCAATTCCCTTGTAATAAACCTATATGTCCTGCCGATTTCCTTTTTATCTATTCCGCTTGCCTCGCTTAACTCTTCTAAAGTCCTTGGAACCTCGTGTGCTCTGCAAGCAGCATACAACGCTCCTGTAACCACAGACTCCATGCTTCGTCCTCTAACCAAACCTCTCTGAACTGCCAACCTATATATTCTTGAGGCCTCTTCCTGAACAGATTCAGGCAGGTTTAAGAAAGAAGTTATCCTTTTAAGCTCTGCTAGTGCAAGTTTGAGGTTTCTCTCAATGGCAGTTGTAATTCTCTTCTGCCATCTTCTAAGCCTTATGAACTTGTTCTTAGAATCACCTTTAAGCCTGCTAAGGTCTGCTGCTGAACCAATAGAAGTTCCTAAACCCTGGTCGTACTGAGAATAAGACATTGGTGCACCAGTTCTTCTTCTGGATACAGAATCATCATCAAAATCTCTCCATTCCTTTCCCAAGTCGATTACCTTATCATCAATAACCAAGCCGCAATCCTTGCAGATTATTTCTCCTTTTTCCTTATTATAGAAAAGATTAATGCTCCCACATTCAGGGCATCTTTTTATAAAACCATCCATATAGACCACCCAGTGAAAAAGTAAAGTTTATAAATAAGATGATAGAAGTATTTATAAATCTTTCGTTTCCTATGAACTCGAATGCTAAATTTGATTGCAAAACAAACGTTTTCTTCTATTTTAAACAGTTTTATTTTTCAACCTAGTTTTGTAAAAGAAAGTATTTTAAAGAAAAAAAACAAAAAACGCTTTTAGAAAAATATTTAAACTTAAATCAAATACTCACTACAAGGTGGTATAATGAGTCTTGATACACAAATCGATGAAGAATATTCAGAAAAAAAGTTGAGTTTCGGAAAATCTTTGCTTGTTACTGGACTGGCTTTGGCAGGATTATTTTCTCTTTCATGTGTTGATAATTACATTCCCGTCAACAACCCGACCCCAAGTTCAACAGAAACCACAAACAATTCTACGGACACCACAAGCGATTCTACAGATGCCACCAATCAAAGTTTAAATCCGGAACTTAAGATATATAATCTAGAAACTCGCAAGGAGGAAAATTATGTTTTAACACAAACAAAAGTTAGTTTTGATGTAGAGATAAAAGATGCTACACAAGCATATATAGCTTTCTATGGAAATGGCAAAAAATGGCCATACATTGACGAAACTCTTTTTGCTGAGGAGGGTTCTACAACTATAAGCAAACACTATTTTCTTGATTTAGCTGCAATTACCATGTATTATACCATTTGGCCATATCATTTCGAGATTAAAGTAAGTATCCCATCACAAGATAATCCGGCAACTATTCTTACATTTGCTACAGATTTAAGGGCAGAAACGCCTGTTTTTTGTAGGCATAATCCTGAATTAGTTGACAAGTTAGAAACCTTCAAAAACGAGATTCTTGATAATGGAACCTTAACAAATTTCATTGTAACTTGTTATTGGGACGCAGACGAAACATATCCAGGAAAGTTTCTCGATATGACTTCTAATAGAGATATAAAAGCGAACACAAATTATTTTGTTGTTGCTTCAAATCGCGGTATAGGAATGTTGTTTGATGAAGACCAATCTCAACCACCGGATGCAACACAAATTTACTATGAACGAGGTGAGATATATGTCCCATTCTTCGATGATTTTCCAACAGCTGTGGACTGGGAGTCGCTTCTTGATATTGCAGGCATACCTTATCAAGTAACTGATAAAGGTCTTCTACTTCCTTCAGCACAAATGATGGCAGAACAGTTTTCAGAAGAAACATCTATATACAGAGGAATTGAAACCCTTATTAAAAGATACGCCTATGGTACATTCCATCTAGAAAAAAGACTAGTTTATTATGACACTTACTATATATATAAAGATAATCCTAAGATAGTATATCTGTTACATGATGATGACCCAAGAGTAGATAGTTCATTTGCATTCAGCAAAGAAACAGGAAACATCATGGCAATATTCATAAATGTACCTGATGGATATAAAGAGATGTCATCACCGCTTTACTCTGATCTCTACCTTGACATAATAGGACTTAGATTTCCACGAGGACCACCTTCAAAACAATTAGGATTTATTCCTGGAGGGGAATATATAAAAATACCAGCCTCTTCGTTGATTTTCTTTAGAGTAGGTGAGTTGCCTGAAGAAGAAAAGAATAAAGTAATCAACGCTCTTGATGGATTTGAAGAGCACATAAATGAGTTATTCGGAGAGTGAAATTTGCATTTTAGAAAAATATTTAAACTTAACAAAAATACCCACTCAAAGGTGGTAATATGAGTCTTGATACAAAAGTTGATAAAGAATATTCAAAAAAGAAATTAGGTTTCGGAAAATCTTTGCTCATAGGAGCAGCTGCCTTCGTTAGCATGTTTTTTACAAATTCTTGCACCAAACCGCCAGTCATTTCTAAAAACAATCCTACAATGATCATCTCAAACCTTCAAGTTGATGAACAAAGTACTGACCTTAAGGTAGGAGATGCTTATGTTAGTTTTGGTCTCATTCTAGAGAATGCGACCCAAGCAAACATAACAGTATATGGAAAACATGATACTAAATTGCTTGAAGATTATGTTCAAGCAGAAGGCTCTGAAAACCAAATTCAGAAGCATTATAAGATTTATGTTGATAGCTATGTATATGAATTCAATATAGAAAAATATCCAATTAGGATCGAAGCAGAGATCCCTGGTAAAAATCCAGTAACATTAAAGTATGACGCTGAGTTAGGTGCTGAACAACCTATTCCTATTTTTGGCAGGCATAACCCTGACTTAGTTAACAAGTTAGAACTCTTAACAGATGACATAGTTAATAATGGAACCCTTGCTGATATAGGGTTTATGGCATATTTTGACTTAAGAGAATCTGATTCACCAGATGATCGTAGAATTCTGCGTCTTGTTTCATTGAAAGATACTGGTAAGTTTAATACGATAGCGATAAATTCGGTTTATGGAACTGGAGAGTTAATAGATTGGGATTGTGAACAAAGTACAATGGTTTATTATGACACTTCTATAATATACTCACGTTTCTCAGATTTTCCAGAAGTAAAAACCATGACTGACTTTTTGGATATTGTAGGAATTGAATATACAGTAACTGATAAAGGAATACTTGCTCCTTCACCAGAAACACTCCTAGAAATACTTAAAAATGAAACTTCTCAATCCACTAGCGGTATTCTTGAAGAATTCAAAATTTATCATAAAGATGAGTTCTATTTCAAAACAGGAGTTTATTATTTTGACGGCCATACTGCGAGCGAAGAACCTCTAGGAACTGTCCAATTAATTTATGATCAGAGCATTGAAAGCATCTTTGCTTACAGCAAAGATACAGGGAACATTGTTGCAGTAACAGTTGGTACTGATAATGAATATTTTAGGGAACCATACGGCGTGGGGGTTACAATCTATCAATCAATCTTTTACCAACCACGGGGACCACCCAGCTTTGCAATGCAACATGAAGAACTTGGAGACCTTAGAGACTTTCTTTTTGTCATAAAGACTCCAACTAACGATTATTACAGAGTCTCAGATATGCCAACAGAAACCGCAAGTAGAGTAATAGATGGATTAGACGCGTTTGAACAGCATATAAACGAAATATTTGGGGAGTAATTTTTCCGTTTTATTTCTTGGAAACAGGAATGACTCTTTAATAGAAACTACTCTCAAGTTAATCCACAAAATAAAAAACCTGCATTCTTTATAGAAAAACAAATGCATACTAAAAAACGCAAAGCACAGGCAAGTTTTGAATTCTTTATGAACTACGCTTGGATAGTTTTGGTAACCACGGTTGTTATGGCTGTGTTAGTTTATTACAACGAAAACTTCTCCTTATACTCACTAAACGAAGAATGTTCCATCTTTGACCAGTTTGACTGTCTTGGCAGTTCCTGGATGGACCAAAACGAACTAAGGATTTCATTAAGAAATATCGGCCAAGCTAACATCTTAGTTTCAAACATCACCATAACCAAGTCAAGCGATTATAAGCCGATTTTTGTTTTCAACTCAAGCCTTGGTTCCTGCATAACCCTCAACGGTTCATCTTGCCTTACCCAAGATGATAAGGTTGTTTTACCCCAAGGTTCAAAACTCATTTTCACTTTATTTAACACAACCCCTGTTTATGAAAAAAATTTAAAAGGTTCAATCCTTGTAAATTATTATTTCAACAATAGCAATACTGTCCATTTCACAAAAGGCTTAATCACGGTTTCAAGACAAGAATGAACTCAAAAAAGTCCCAGGCAAGCGTGGAATTTTTGGCAACTTATGGCTGGATGCTAATCCTAACTCTAGGGGTTATTGCAGCATTGGCAAAATACAATGTTATTGGCACGGACATCCTTTCAACCAAATCAGATGTTTGCAAGATTTATTCTTCTATAAACTGCCTGGGTGCTGTCTGGAAAGGAGATGTTTTAGAATTATCCATTTCAAACGATGCTCAAACCGACTTAGGAATAAGAAATATAAGTATAAAGGATAAGTTAAACAGATTTGATTTTAGCTGGGTACCACAGGTTGATTCACATGCGGTGCGTTCGGCGCATGATGAAAATTGCAATGATGTTTACACAGAAGAATACTGTTTAATTTATAAATTTGACGGGGGGTTTTATCCTGGTTATAGTTTAAACCTCACAAAAAACTCTGTGTTTAAAATCACACTATTTCCTAATGATATTAATGCCTTGCAAAATGTAAAAAACTTTGAAGGTGAGATTCAAGTAAATTACTTCTTCAAAGGTTCAAACCCTTCATCAGATACACATACTGCAAAAGGCTACATATCTATAAAAAGGCAGGATTAATTCAAAGCGTGAAGTTTAAAAACTATGCAAGCAAACTTTAAATGAATGGCTTCACCAGAAAAGTTCAAAACTTACAATGATGTATTTGACAATTTTACTATCAGGTTATTAAACAAGGTCTTTGAAACGCTAAACCTCAGAGAACCTGATGTTGTCCCGATTTCTATAGGAAAAGAAGCCAATGTTTTCAAACTTCAAGAAAATGAAGATGTTTTCGCGCTTAAGATTTACAGACTTGAAACCTGCGATTTTACCAAAATGGATTTTTACTTACGAAACGACAACCGAATCTCAATAAAAACCAAAAAAAGACGGGAAATCATATTCTACTGGGCAAAACGCGAGTTCCTGAACCTGCAAAAGGTCAAGGAGCTTAACATCAACGCGCCTCTTCCCCTTACTCAAAAGAACAATATACTTGTTATGAGTTTCATAGGAAACGAGTGGCCTTCCCCAAAACTAAAAGATTACTCGTTTGAATCAAAAACCGAGTTAGAAAAAATCTTCCTGAAAACCTTTGATTTCGTCAAAAAACTCAAAGAAAACAACCTAGTCCACGGAGACTTGTCAGAATACAATATCTTGGTTAAAAATTCCGAACCTTACTTCATAGACTTCTCTCACGCAACTCCGCTAAACACATCCTTGGGCATAGAACTCCTAACTCGAGACCTAAAAAACCTGGCAAAATTCTTCATAAAACAGGGCATAGAAAAAGAAAAAGTAAACAAAAAAATCAAGCAAATCTTAAACTAACGGCGCTTTTCCGCCATACATCGCCTTGAACTTTCCATTAGAGAAATAAAGCGTGTACATGTCCAAGTCAACATCCGTTGCCCTCATTTTAACTATTTGTATAGACCTAATCACTTTTCTATACTGGTCAGTTCTCTCAAGATAGATTATGCCGTCAGACAAGTAATCCTCTACACCATATTCGCTGAATCTAGATTTATCCAAAGGCATCTCGGAAATCAAAAACGAAGTAACGCCTATGTCCCTAAAAAACTCAAAGATGTGAAACAATTCCAGTCTCGGGTTCTCAAACCTGCTCAAGATATACAACGCTGACAAGGAATCCAATGTTATAATATCAAGGGTGGCTTCCTCTTTAAACCGCCTTATGATGTTCTTTATTACGTTAATCCAATCTCCCTGTTCTCCTATCTTGGTATCCTTAATCTGTTTCCTTAACGCTCCCAAATCAACAATAACAAAGTTTCCTGTTTGCGAAGCTCTAATCTCCTTGATCTTGTTATCCAATTTATTGATATCGTGAATAATCACTGTATTGACCTGCGACATGTCAAAATCCAAGTTGACCGCGTGGTTTATCAAAGACCAATAGGACTGCTCCAATGAGAAATAAATCGTGGTCTTGTTCTCGTGCAAAACCTGATTGTACATTATGCTAAATGCCAGGGACGATTTCATAGTACCTGAGGTACCTGCAACTAAAATCACACTACCTTCAGGAATACCATTTTGCATAACTTCATCCAAACCTTCAACATAAGTCCTGATTCTTTTAATCTGTTCCTTATTTGAAACGATATTGACCATTTTTTACACCCCGTTTAAGGATAAATTATCAACCTTGCCCTGTTTTATTCCGATAAGCAGGTATTTTTTATTGTCCTTATCAACAAAAAGATGAGTCCCGATAATCAAGCCGTCAAGAGAATACTTGTACAACAACTTCCCCTTGCTTCTGCCAGAAGCTTGAGATATGTCTGACTCACTCATCTGCGGCGCTATGGAAGAAACGCCAGGAATATAATTCACGACAAAAGACCCTTCGGAATCCAAAACATACAACGAGTAATCCAATGAGCCTACAACAACTTCAGGCTTGCCATCATCATCCAAATCCGTGATAATAGGTGTTGAAACCACCCAGAAATCTGTTTCATAATCCCACAATAAATTTCCTTTGTAATCCAAGGCATAAACCTTGTTATCGCAAGAACCAAACACGATTTCTAAATATCCATCCTTATTAATATCGCCGACAGTAGGCGACGCAACTATTCTGCCGTTAGTTCTAAACTTCCAGAACAAATCGCCTTTTGAATTCAAACAGTACAAGTTCTTGTCATATGAACCAAAAAGGATATACTTCTCTTTTGAATTGGTTATGTGCTCAATCAGGGGTTTGCACACGATTTTATCTCCAGTTTTAAACTCCCATTTGAAAACTCCGTTTTTGTCAATAGCAATCAACCTGCCGTCATTGGCGCCAAACACTATCAGATTGCCGTCCAAACTTTCCAGCAAAGAAGGTGAAGATTCAACAGGCGACTCCATATAGTATCTCCACAAGACCTGCCCAGAATAATCCACGCAATAGATATAGCCTGCTGTTGTGCCAAAGATGATCTCCTCAAAATCGTCATTATTTATATCCGTAATCAAGAAATCCGAAAGAATCTTTCCATCAACCTTCAGTTTCCAAACAACCTTGCCGTCAGCACTCAACACAAAAACCGTTCCGCTCTCAGAACCAAAGATAATCTCTTTTGAACCGTCTTTGTTTAAGTCTTCAATTATGGGATGAGTATAGATTGAACATGATGAAGATTCGTCCATAAACAAGGATTCAATTTTCCCAAGCTTTTCTTTCAAATCAAAAAGCCATTTAACCTTAGACTGGTCGTCAATCACAAAGAGTTTTCCGTCTTTCGTACCAAAAACTACGACGATTTCATTGGATTTTGGGTCCAAACTTGCAACAACGGGGCCAGCTGACAAATCTGAAGGTGATGTAAATTCCCATACCTTCGCAAAATTAAGCTTTTTTTTCTTTTTACGACCTAATCCAAAAAGAGCCATACTCTCAAATCCTCTAAGAAAATATATAAGGTTTTTTAACTCCTAAAAAGTTTCAACTAAAGGAGTTTTATACAACAAATTAACAAATTAACTCATATGTTTAGCTAATTAGCTAAGCTCGCCTTGAAACAACAAACTTGAACTTTTAGTGCCAGGAGGTTCGTCAGGCGGCACAGAAACCAAGATATCTAAATAAGCCTCGTCTGAGCTATCGTGGTAATCCAAGTCAGCAATAACTTTCTTCAAATAATCTGCTAAATTTATCCAATTGATAGCAGAACCTGAAATATTTATTGACCCGGGCTCCAAATCCCGAGCCTTTATCCTAAACGCATCAGTATCAAGAGGAGCCCTCACAAACAGTTGGCTGGCATTAACTTTTATGTCAACCTTAACATTTCCATTATTCCTTATTGAAAACGGTTGCGCATCCCCCGATGTCGTGTTGTAAGTTTTTCCAGGTTCAAGGCTCCCAAAAGAAACCAAATCATTAATCAAGCTTATGTTTATCAACGCCTCAATACTGAAATTGTTAACCTCAGATGACTCGCTATAATTCTCTCCGTCATAAGCGCTAACATTCCAGCTGTAAAGCGCAATATCCAACTCTGATAAAGGCGTATAACTCAAAGAAGTTAAGCCTGTCTGGTGAACATTGGTTCCAGTACAATACTCTGAATTAACAGTATTGCATTGTTTGAACAAAACATCTAGATTATATGTTAAAGAATCACCGTCATCGTCTTGCGCCTGACTCCATTGGAACGTTGGTTTCCTTTCAGTTAAAACATCGTCATTGGCAGGACTTACCAAACTAGGTTTTGTAGGCGGAGTATTAATCACGGTTAATGTGCTTGAGCTCTTTGTTACAGAATCACCATAGCCGTCATTAACAGTAATCTCACACTTATAGCTATGATGCTTAGAGGTCATACTATAATCCAAAACAAAAGGCTGGTGATGGTTCAAGCCCGCCTCATAATTCTTCTTAACCTGCTCAGCAGTCAACGGAACATCGTAAACCTTAACCTCGTCAATAATCCCTTGGAAGTAATAGCTGTTTACATTGTTAGGTTTTCCAATTGTTAACAATGGATAAGTATTGCTATAAGAACCACTACTGCTAGAATAACTGTTGTAAAGGTTCCCGTTAACATAAACATCCAAAGTGCCAGAAGAATCATCATAAACTCCTACCAAATGATACCACTGATTTATGCCGTATGAACCAAAGTACCCTGATGAAACACTCTTTGTACTAGTTTTCCTGTAAAACGCGAACTGCCCGTTATTCCAAATCAAAGCATAACCTACAGAATTTGTTTGTGCACCGCTTGACAAAATATAACC
>JASKKU010000023.1 GCA_030154045.1 Candidatus Woesearchaeota archaeon | reverse complement strand
TGTTTAATAACTCTCTAGCTTCCCGTGCCATTTCTAATTCTTCGTTAGTTTTTATAACTAGAACTTTTACTTTTGAATCGTTTGATGAGATTACTGTTTCGTTTTTTTCGTTTGCGTTTTCATCTATTTTTATTCCTAGATATGTTAATTGTTTTAGGATCTCTGAGCGCAAATAAGAATTATTTTCGCCCATACCTCCTGTAAAAATGATAGCATCAACCCCGTTTAATGCTGCTGCATAGGCGCCAATGTATTTTGAGACTCGGTATAAGAAAACCTTGATCGCTAAATCCGCATTTTCGTTTTCCTCTTTTTGTGACAAAAGAATTCTCATATCTGAGCTTAATTTTGAAATGCCAAGTAAGCCCGATTTTTTGTTTAGGATTTCATCAATTTGTTTTGCCGAAAGGTTCTCTTTTTCCATAAGGAAAGGAATTATTGCTGGGTCTATGTCGCCACATCTTGTTCCCATAACTAAACCTTCTAGAGGAGTAAATCCCATACTCGTGTCAACGCTTTTACCATCTTTTATAGCCGTTATGCTTGCGCCGTTTCCTAAGTGACAGGAGATTATCTTTTTCAATTCAGGAAAAATTCTTCTAGCTTCGCTGCTGACAAACTTATGGCTTGTTCCATGAAAGCCATATCTTCTAATCTTGTACTTTTCGTAATATTCATAAGGTATGCCGTAAATGTAAGCTTTCTTTGGGATTGTTGAATGGAATGCGGTATCAAAGATAGCAATTTGAGGAATCTCTTCCAAATGTTTTGATATCTCTTCAATGCCGAGAATATTTTTTGGGTTGTGTAATGGCGCTAGTGGAATAAGCTCTTTTAGTTTTTGTAGAACTTCTTCATTAATGATTGTGCTTTCTTTGAAGTATTCACCGCCATGCACAACCCTGTGAGCAACGGCATCAATTGTGTTTATTTTTATGGTTTCTTCAAGAATTTTTAACATTTCTCTGATCCCTGCTGAATGGTCTTCAATCTTTTTTTCGATATTTTTTATTTCGTTATTGAACTTGTAGGTTATTTTGGAATTGCCTAAAGAGATTGCATCAACTAATCCTGAAATTATTTCGTTATCATCATCAAAGACTCTAAATTTTATCGAACTTGAACCGCAGTTTATTGTTAAGATTCTCATAATAGTTCACCTTTTTTATTTTAAGTTTTGATCTTATTTTGACTCTATTTTTTTAGTTTTTTGGATGATTTTTAGTTGTTCAATTTTAACTCCTTAATTATTATCAGATTCTTCTTTGATTTTATTCTCTTTGGTTTCTGATTCTAATTCTTTTTCAACTTTTTGAGCTTGTATGTTTGTTATTGCAGTGACATATACAATCTCTTCAACAGTGCAGCCCCTTGATAAATCGTTTACAGGTTTTTTTAGCCCTTGAAGTATTGGGCCGATTGCTGTCTTGTTTGCGAACCTTTGCACGAGTTTATAGCCTATGTTGCCTGATTGCAAGTCTGGAAAGATTAGGATATTGGCATCGCCTTTGATTACAGAATCTGGACACTTTAGTTTAGCAACCTTTGGTACTATGGCTGCGTCTAATTGGAGTTCTCCGTCAATAATTAATGTTGGGTCTTTTTGTTTGGCTAATTTTGTTGCACTTCTAACCTTGTCAACCAAAGGGTGCTCAGCAGAACCTTTTGTAGAAAAAGAGAGCATAGCAACTTTAGGTTCTATGTTGAAACTTCTTGCGCTGTTGGCCGTGCAAACTGCGATTTCGCTTAATTCCTCTTCGTTTGGTTCTATGTTTACTGCACAATCCGCAAAGAAGAAAATCTTTTTCTTATCAGGAATTATAAAATAACTTGAGGCTTTATGAATATGTTCTTTTTTTCCGATTATGCTGAACGCTGCTTTCAAAGTTCTGGCTGTTGGGTTCCTTGCTCCTGAAACAATTCCGTCAACAAAATTATTTTTCAAAAGGAAAGCTGCATAAAACATCTTGTCTTCTAATGCTTGTTTTGCCTGCTCTAAAGTAATGCCTTTATGTTTTTTTAATTCAAAGTATTCTTCAGCGAAACTCTCTTTTAATTGATTGCTGATTACAATTGTTTGCAAGAATTCGTTAAACCTCAGTTTGATTTTGTACTTCTTGGCATAGCTTAATATAGTTTCTTTATCTCCTAGAAGAACTACTTTGGCAATCTTTTTTTTAGAAATAATCGATGCTGCTTTTAGAATTCTTTCGTCCTCGATTTCATCAAACAGGATCTTTTTTGGTTTCTTTTTGCTTAATGTTATTATTTGCTTGTAGATGTTCATGCGTTTTAGATTTGCTTGTTTTTTTAAAAAGATTTTGGTGAATTGAAAAATTAAGACTAAAAATTAAAAAACTGTCAGAAAAAATTTGATGAAAATAAAATAAAAAATTGAAATGAAAAATCTAAAAATAGAATTTATCTTATTGTAATTATTCTGTGTTTGATTCTGTTGAATTCTCCGTTGTTGACACTTATTCTTAACAAGTAATCTCCAGGCTTTACATTCTTAGGAATTTCTAATTGGATAAACCTATGAACTGATTCTCCTGCATCTGCGTTCAGAAGCACTCTTTTCCCAATGCCCAATTCAGGAAGCAAGACTAATACTGAAAACTGAACATCTTCTCCTTTTTTATTTTCAAGATTAACATTTACATTTAAGTTGCCTCCTGCATTTAGTTCGCTTGTATAAGTTATTCTGCCAAAGCCTATTTCGTCCCTGCTTGTTTTTGTGAAACCTTCATCAATTAAGCCATTGCAGTTGTCGTCCAAACCATTTTCAACTTCAGGTTGTGGATAAACCGCGCCAACGCATTCGCCCCAATGACCATCTATACATCTTTGTATTCCATATTCACAGATGCCTTTATCGGTTTCTGGGCCGCATTTTCTTGTTTCTCCAACAAAGCATTCTGCTGGAGGTTGTGGTGGGTTGTTTGTTATGTTTAGCAAGATAGTCACTGTTGTTGATGCATAATCGTTATCCAAATCATAAACTCTAAGTATTACTTTGGTTGGAACCTGAACTGCAGCCTTTGGCTTGATTTTCAACAAGCTTCCATTAATTACTTCAATATCCAGTAATGAGGAATAATATGAATATGGTTGCCATTCTAATGCTGTTCCATCTTCTTTGTCATAAGCATAATCGCTTAAATTTAAAGTTACTGTTTGATTGATTTCTGTAATTGTTATAGTTGGGATTTCGCTTACTATCTCAGGCGGGTTGTTTAGGATAGTGACCTTTTTGTCTGCTTGTCCCATTGAGTTGTCAACAAAGTTTATCGCGAAACCAAAGACTGCACTTTCTCCAATGAAAAAGTGTGACAATGGAATTTCAACTTTGAAATGTTTGTATTCTGGCTCTGCTGAATCTGCATTGGAATCGTTTTCTAGCAAGATATAGCCGCCTGCATCATAACTTATTAAAGTTGCCTGAGTTATTACATTATCCGTTGTGTATTTTCCTTCTTCTAAGTCATAAACTTTGAACTTTACATAAACTGAATCTCCTCTGTAGAATGTTGTTGAAGGAGTTGAGTAATTTGCATCATTAAAGATTTCGAATTCTCTAAGTTCGTATCTTTGGTCTAACACTTCAAAGGTTAAAAACCTTGGAGTTGCATCATCATAGCCATTTTTATGTGCTTCAACTTTTATTTCTTGAGTTGAATTCGGTGTTGATACTGTGAATTCAGCAGAACATCCTCCGCTTAAATCGTCTGTTATGCAATTAGCCAATTCTATGTTTCTTGAGGTGTCAATTATTCTTACAACAGCGTTTCCAACAGCTTGGTTGATGTTGTTTTCTACTTTTACAGAACAAACCTGCTTTTTGCCCCTTGTAACTTTGTCAAAACAATTGACTTCTGAAATAACTAGGTTTGCGTTTATAGTTAAAGTGATTGATTGAGATACATTGTACTCTCCATCTGAGACTGTTAAAGTAACTATGTAATTTCCAGGGCTTGAATAAGCGTGTTGTGTTGCTATTTCATTGCTTGTTGTTCCGTCTCCAAAGTCCCATAGATAAGTTAAACTATCATTATCAGGATCATAGCTCTGTGAAGCATTGAAAGTTATGCTTTCTCCAATGTATGCTTCAGTTTTGCTTACATTTATAACTGCTACTGGCTCTCTGTTTTTGTTTTCAACAGTAATCGTTATATTTTCAATTATGCTCTCTTTTCCATCAGATAATGTGAATGTTATTTCATAGGTTCCTGCTTGATTATAATCTGGGGTCCAATTGAAGACCGCTTTAATATAGCCTGGCGTTTGTTGAATTATGTTAAAGTGAGCATTTTCTGGTTTTCCAAAGATTGTTAATTCAAGGTTATCATTATCTGTATCATTTCCTTCTATGTAAAATGTTAATGTTTGACCTTCCCTGATTGTTTTTTCAGTATTACCTTCAATGTTTAGATTTGGTTTATTGTTTGGTTCTTCTGTGATAGTTATCTCTTTTTGGGTTGAATTACTTGCTTCTCCATCTGAGACTGTTAAAGTAACTATGTAATTTCCAGGGCTTGAATAAGCATGTTGTGTTGCTATTTCATTGCTTGTTGTTCCATCTCCAAAGTCCCATAGATAAGTTAAACTGTCTTCATCAAGGTCATAACTTTCTGAAGCATCAAATGTGATAGGCTCGTTTATCATTGCTTGAGTTTTGCTAACCTGCATTATAGCAACAGGATTAGAGTTTTGGATGATTAAACTATCTGAGCCAACTTCGTACTTATGTCTTGAATCATAATATGCAAGGCATTTAACAACATCGTGTTTTGAGAAGAAAGTATTTTTTAAAACCGAATTCTCTTTTGCGAATGTTTCAGAGACTTTAGTTATTCCATTCACTTGCCATACATAATAATATAAATCATTATCCGTAGTTACATCACAGGTTAAGTTGTCAAAGCTGTATGCTTGTTTTGGTGTTATTGAAACTGCTTTTGTTTCATAACTTGGGCTTGATGCTGAAGGAATAGTGACGCTCCTTTCTCCTAATTCATAACGATGCTCTTTGTCAAGGTAGATTATGCAAGTTAAGGTATCGTTTTCGTTTGTGTTTTCTGAGGTTAAAGTAAGAGATTGTGCTGCTAGTGTGTTTGATTTAACAACAATCCCGTTTTTTAACCAAACGAAGTAGTAGTAATCATTATCGAAGCCTTTGCAAGTAATGTCGTCATTTACTGTTGGATTTGATGGTTCTATAATTACAAATTCATCGTTGTAAGAGAATACGACGCCACTTGCAACTAAGACAAGAATGTAAATTCCAATTATTAACAAAACATTTTTTTTCATGGTTTTCCCCTATTCTTCTTGAGTTTTTAAAATTAAATTAAGAGCATAAAAAAAGATTAAAAAGCAAAAACCTAAAACTAAAACCTTGCATTTACTCCAAAGCCAAGCTTAGTTTCACTTTCTTTCTCGTTGCTTAAGTAATCAATTGAAAATGTCGTTTTTAAATCTTCTAAAATATTTATTCTTAATTCTCCTGAAAAATTTGTGTCTTTGTTGCTGTATTTCTTGAATGCAAGTTCTAATTCGCTTGGATTGTTGAATATTTTTAGGTTGTTTAGGTTTGCTCCTAGTTTCCAATAGTAGTTTCTAGTTCTCTCATCAAGTTGGATTTGATATTGTTCGTTTAAGCCAAATCCTACTTTAATTTCGCCTTTGAAAGGTGACGAGTAATCTAATAGATTTAATCCAAAAGTGAGCCCAATGTCACTACTTTTATTCATTCCTTGTTTTTTTGATGATCCATCTAAAGATAACCTTCCAAGCAATCCATTCTTTTCATTTAAGACTCCGTAGAATCCTATATTATACTCAGATTCTGAAATTAACTCTTCATTTACATCTCTGAACTCAATTGGCACTTTCGAACTTATTTCTTCTAATCTATTCCCTAATGAGTATTTTCCACTTACAACTAAGAATATGTTGTCGCTATTCAAATTAGAAACAACTTTGCCTGAAACCTCTCCTTTGAATTCTTTTATGCTTAATTCTTTTGCTGAAACATCTGTTTTTCTTACCAAATCTTTAGTGCTTGCCTCTGCACCTATACCAAGAAGAACAGCTATTGTTTCTTTTGGAGAGTATGGTGTGCTAAGCTCCCATTTTAAGGTAGGGCTTATGTTTCTTAATTCCCAAGAAACATTTGGGTCTTCATTATTTTTATATGATGTGATTGCGGAAATCAATCCTGAGATTTCTGCTTTCTTTTCAGAGTTATAACTTGAGTCCATATTCTCTAATATTCTGGCCGCGTTGATTACGCTATTGGAATTTTTAGCAATTTCTGCTAATAGCTCCAAAGTTGAATCATAAACCTTAGTTATCTTATTCAAATTCTCTTGAATCGAGTTAACTCTGTTCTCTAAATCTTCAATTTGTTTCTTTCTTGATTCTATTTCTTGAGAACTCATAACTAAATAATTGTCGTTAGCTTTACTTAATTCGTTTTCAAGTCTTTTTTTCTCGTTTTCATAAGTTTTGATAACTTTTGAAAGATTCTTCTGTGTTTCTTTAAGTTGAGAGTTATCATAAAACCTGAATCCGAATGCTGCATCTTTTGACCTTGGATATAGTTTTTTAGCAAGTTCTACAATTTCATTGCTTTTAGTCTTATTTTCTTTAGCAGCAAAGTATGTTACTAAGAGTATCTCGCTTAGATCATTGAATTCGTAGGTTTGTTTTTCAAGGGTGGATGTCAGTTGATTCAACTTATCAAGATTCTCTGTTATTATCTCATAAGCAGTCTCTGTTCCTTCTGAGGTGTTTTTTATTGCATCTAGAAATTGGTCACTCAAACTTTTTAATTCTTTAATCTCTTCGTTGACTTTTAGATTGTATTCTGAGAGAACTTTTGATAAGTTATCTATCAGCTGATCATTCTCTTTATCTAGATCTAAGCCCAGTCTATGTAAATATTGTTTATAATCTTCAACGGTTGTTGCTTCTTCAGTGATCTGTGAGATGAACCCTTCTGGCAAGTAAGAAATTATTTCTTCTAAAGAGAAACTGCCGTCACGTCCTGCTTTTTCTCCGGCACTTTTGAATGTTTCATATTGAACAATTGGTTTAACTTCTGGAAAAGGTTGTACTGGTTCTGCAAGAGTAGTAGTCCCAAAAAATGTTGAAACATATGCGCCAGCTAGAGTAAGAATTCCTTTAAAATTAAGATTGTGTTTTTTATTTTTTCTCATGGAATACACCTCGTAATTATTCTATAGTGGTTAAGGTGTGTTTTGCACATATTTAAATCTTTCTTTTTTGAAACCACTCAAGGGTTGTAAATTTGTTTGATTCAATTAGTTTTTTAAAGCCAATAATCTTCTTACTTTTATTATGCAGCTTGAGGATATTAAGAAGGAATTAGAGCCTAGGTTTTATGAAGTGTTGAAGAGAGAGGATATTAATGAACTAAGGCCTGCACAGGAAAAAGCGATAAAACAAGGCTTGTTTTCTAACAAGAATATGTTGGTTTGTACTCCGACTGCTTCTGGTAAAACTTTGATTGCAGAGTTTGCAATGATTAACGAATTGTTAAAGAATCCGGGTTCTAAAGTGATTTACTTGGCTCCTTTAAAAGCGTTGGTTAATGAAAAGTATAAGGATTTCTCAAAGAGGTATGGAAGTTTGATGAATGTTGCGAAAAGTACAGGTGACTTAGATTCAAGCGACAGTTTTTTAGAGCGAGCTGATTTGATTTTGACTACGCCTGAGAAATTGGATTCCTTAATTAGGCATAAGGTTTTGTGGTTAAGGAAAGTGAAGGTTTTAGTGGTTGATGAGATTCATTTGCTTAATGATATAGAAAGGGGACCTGTGCTTGAGGTTATTATTACTTTGCTAAGGACCATCTTAAAAGATTTACGAATTATAGGTTTGTCTGCAACAATTGGCAATGCTTATGAGCTTGCTGATTGGTTAGATGCTGAGTTAGTTATTGATAATTGGAGGCCTGTTAAGTTAAAACAGGGTGTTTTGTTTGATAATGAGGTTGAGTTTTTTGAGTAATTTTTAGTTGCGGTTAAGATATTTGATTTAAATTCTGTTTTCGTTACTCTTGGAATTAAACAAAAGTTTTAAATACTCTTTTTCCCAGGAATAATCTGTTTATGCTCTGCAAGGTGTAAGTATGGTTTCAAAAACAGATAGTACCTTTAGCTCAAATAACCGCCAGGTTTTCTTTCTCATAGCAATATTGGTCCTAGTTTTGGTTGTGGTTTATGTTGAGGATGTGATTGTTGTAGCAGGTGGTGACTGTGGTGCAGATCTTGGTCCTATTGCTTTAGACCCGGGTAATTGTGATGGCGGAGGCGCAGATGAGCCCACTCCTCCACCTTGTTCAAGCTGTAAGTATATTACGAAGTGTTCTTGGAACACTTTAGAAGTTACAGCTATAAATGATTGTTGCGGTTTTGATGAATATAGGATTGATTGTACGGAGACTTTATACGAGTGTGAAGGGGGCACTTTGATTGTAAACTCTGACGGATTTTGCTCTGTCTTAGGTGAAGACCATTGTGAATATCGTTCTCAAATCAAAAAAAATTGTCTTACTCTAGATGGCTGGTATTGCAATGGTAACACTCGAGAGTATCGAGATTATTATGATTGTGGTTATAATGGAGATCTAGGTCACCGAGATTGTCTTTATAAGGTAACTAAAACTGAAAACTGCGATTCAAAAGACAGTTATTATTGCGAAGGTCATTATAAGGTATTTAGAGATTATACTTGTTTAGATGGTAACTGCGTTTATACTCATAAAAAAGAAGATTGTTCTGACTTGAATAAATGGGTTGCAGGAGGTGATTCTGGCGGTTGTTCTCAAATTGATGACCCTGAAGCTCAAAAAATGAGTTATACTTGTGCAGAAAACCTCGCAATTGATCCAACCCCTGTAAGTTATACTGCTAAGAATGGAGATGAAGTGATTTTTAAACACGGTTCAAATGGTTGCCCAAGTTCTTGTCCTTCAGGGTATATTGATTTAGGTTGTCAGCTTGCGGATGTAGACTTTTTGGGTGATAATGATTATGTTAGAGCTTGTGTCAAGAGTAGTTTTGATGGTTATTGTGTTAGGTCTTATCAGAATAATATATATAACGATCCAGAATGTTGTCTGAAAGCATATTTTCATGCTAGCACAGCAACATGTACTTCTAATGATATGAAGTGTCCTTCGGGTTATCCTTATAAGATTTGTAAGATGGTTGAGAATGATGGCTTAGATGATCCTTGGGCTACTGTTTGCTTAAGTAAACCTTCTGAGGGATTCTGTTATGATTTAAAAAATAATGAGAACGCTCAAACCTGTAAAGTTGAAGATGTAAAAATAGTTACAAAAAAATGCTCAGATTATGAGTGTAGATATGAGAATCCACCTTCTTGCCCCGCAGGATATGCTGAGTTGTATTCTGATATGGATTATTATTTCGTTGGGTATTATGACGTTTCTGATGATCATTATCCTGATGTTTATTGGTATTATCTTAAGACTTGTGTTAAAACAAGTGGATGTTGTGTTAACGGCATTGTTGATTTTGATAGATTGAGAAGATGTAAGTCATATTATACGTGTCCAGCAGGATACAACGATTATAAAGCCTGTAAGTTTGTGAGCGATATTGACCCAAATTTAAATGAGGATGATCTTAGTGTATACGTTTGTTTAGATTTAGCAGATAGAAATAGTTGTGATGATTCAGATACTGCGTGTACTGCTTCAGGCTCTTTTGTCAATTGTGGTTCTGATGAGGTCTGCGTTTCAGGTGAATGTGTAAAGCAAGATGAAAGGTTTTATTGTAAAGGTAGTGTTACAGACACTTTTGATTGTGATGTTTATGATGGTTGGTATGGTGGCGGTAATCTTGAAGGGATTGGTGATGACCCAAAATCAGTTAAATTAGATTTTTATGCTAGTCCTGAACAAGACCCTTGCGCTGGAGTTACTTGTGGACCTTGTGAGCATTGTGTTCAGGGTTTGTGTGCGTGGTCTTGTGCTCCAGGCGAAGTTTGTGCTAATGGCAAATGTATAAGCGGAGATGATGTGTCACCGTCACTTCCGACTGAGCCACGTCCAACTCCAATTGATTCACCAAGTCTTGAATCGACTTCTAATCAGCAGATTACAGGTCTAGCTGTTGGACTTACTGGTTGCAGTAGTGATTTTGATTGTGGTGACTGCGAGTATTGTGATAATGGTGAATGTGTATCAAGTTGTTCAGCAGGTCAGGTATGTTACAATGGCGC
>JASKKU010000002.1 GCA_030154045.1 Candidatus Woesearchaeota archaeon | reverse complement strand
TATTTAAATATTTTAAAACATTTTATTTATATTTTAAATATTTCTTAAAAATAAATGGCGCCTGGCAGGATAAAAGCAAGATTTCCAAAAGATTTATAAAGGAACATCTCCATAAATCACGCATAATATTCATGAGGTGAATAAACATGCGTTTCAAGAAGGCACAGGCTGCAATGGAGTTCTTAATGACTTATGGTTGGGCGATACTTATTGTTTTAGTAGTTATTGCTGCTTTAGCTTATCTCGGGGTTTTAAATCCACAATCTTTAGTTCCGGAAAAGTGTACTTTCGGTACATTGAACTGTTTAGGTGCTGCAACAACTACTGCTGGGAATATATCAATAATTCTTACAAATACGCTTAGCACCAATATTGTACTTAAGAATTTAACAATAACAAGTGTTGGTTCTAATGTTTTTGGGACAACTTCAAATGTGGTTCAATACACATTTTCTGATTTGTGCTCAAGAAGAGGAACAAAAGTTAATGGAATAGAAGTTAACAGCTGTAGTACTGGCCTAACAATCGGACCTGGTGATCAAGTTTCTATAGAAACCCCTGGTAAGATTCAGAGCGGTTTTGAGGGTACGAAAGCAAGATTTAAGATAAAAATAATATACGATGAAGCTTCAACTGGACTAACAAGAGTTTCTGAAGGAGAAATTGTTGCAAGAGTAAACGGACCATAAGAATGATTGATTTTCATTTTCTTGTTTTATCTTTTTCTATTTTTAAACAAACAACACACCATAACTTTAATATAACTTAACTAATTCTAAGTTAAGACATGGAAGGATATGTTGATAACAACTTGTTTACAGAATACAACCCCATAATTAAAGACAAAACAATCGTGATAAATTTTTACGGCTGCAATTTCAACTGCCCTTTTTGTTATGCTCAACAGTTTCACGAGTTCAAATCTGAAAGCATAATTGAGATAAGAGAAATTAAACAAGAACTTAGGAGAATCTACTTTAATGCGAAATATGTGTTGTTTACTGGGGGCGAGCCAACTTTACAGAGAATTGTTTTAAACAATCTCGCAAGATTTTCAAAAAGTTTGGAATTGGAAACATTCATACACACGAACGGTTCAAAACCAAATGTAATTAAAGATTTAATAGAGAACAACCTAATTGATGGAGTCATTTTAGACATCAAATCACCTTTTGAGAGCAAGATTTTTGAGGAGATTACAAAATCAAGCAATTTTTTTGTAAGCTCTAATAAAATTATGGATGAAGTTAAAAAAAGCATAGACGTGTTGAGGGACAATCGGGATAAAGTCAAAATTTTTGTAACTACCCCAATACTTCCTGGGATGAATTTTGATGAAGAAACTCTTGACCAAATTTATGAAATTATAAAGTATCTTAGAGTCCCGTGGATATTAATGAGGTTCAAGAAAAAGAGCGATTTTGGCGAGGTTAAAGACAAGGTTTTGTTAAGTTATGAAAAGCCAAACAACGAAGAATTAAAAGAAATAATCTTAAAAATAAATAAAGCAAACATACCTTTCAAAATAATATAGTACAGAATAAAACGAAATAAAATAAATAAAATGAAAGACATCACGTATAATGAACTAACGCCTGCTATGAAACAGTATGTTGAATTGAAAAAGAAATATCCAGACCATATTCTGTTTTTCAGGATGGGCGATTTCTACGAAACCTTTTACGAAGATGCTAAGATTGCCTCAGAAGTATTAGATATAACTTTAACTTCAAGAGGCAGTGGTGAAAAAAAAGCACCCCTTGCAGGCATCCCTTATCATTCAATAAATCCTTATCTAAAAAAACTGATAGACAAAGGCTACAAGGTTGCTATTGCTGAGCAATTAGAAGATCCTTCAAAAGTTAAGGGCAGAGTTGTTAAAAGAGGAATAACTAGAATAATTACACCAGGAACTGTCCTAGAGCCGGAGTTGCTTAACGAAAGAAAGAACAATTATATCTCGTGCATCTTTTCAAAAGAGAGCGTTGCTATCGCCACAGCAGAAGTTTCAACAGGAGAGTTCTTTGTTAACAAAGCTGAGGATAAAAACGATTGCATTAGCGAGATTGCCAGAATAAAACCTTCAGAAATAGTTTTGCCTGAATCTCTTAAAGTTGACAAAGATTTAATTGATGCTCTTAAACAAAACAACATTCACTTGACTTTTGTAGAAGATAGTTTCTTCAATATAGAATTAGCCAAGGTTCTAATAAAAGAAGTTTTCAAAAGAGACTCTCTAGTAAGCTTTGGAATAAATGAAGAGCTTTTGATCAAGACTATTGGCGGATTATTAAAGTATCTAAAAGAGAACTTCTTACCTTTAAACAATTTTAGAGTCATCTCTTTTCAAAGCAGCAAAGAAACTATGCTTTTAGATTATATCACCTTAAGAAATCTTGAGATTTTTGAGAACATCTATGATAGGAGTGATGAAAGAACTTTGGTAAAGGTTTTAGACCTATGCAAAACACCCATGGGTTCAAGATTATTAAAAAAGATTTTAGCAAATCCGCTATTGATTAAAGAAAAAATAAACGAACGATTAGATGCTGTAGAGGAGTTGTTTAAAGACAAGTTCAAACGTGATGAGATAAGGGAAAGCTTGAGCGAGATTAAAGACCTTGAAAGAATTGCAGGCAAGATTTATTCAAACAACATAAATCCACGTGATTTAATAGCTTTAAAAAATTCGTTAAAGAAAGTTCCAAGCATAGAGAATAATCTTAAAGATGTCAAGTCTAAGTTGTTGAATGGAATAAGACAATTGCCTGATTTTCAAGAGGTAATTGAGATTATTGAAAAAACAATCAAAGAACAACCAAGTATAAAACCTTCAGATGGAAATGTGATAAAAGAAGGTGTTAATGAAGAGTTGGACAAATATAGGAACATCAAAGAAAACAGCAAGAAAATAATCTTAGAACTTGAAGAGAAAGAAAAACGAAGAACAGGCATTTCAACATTAAAGATAGGATACAATTCTGTTTTTGGGTATTACATTCAAGTCAGCAGGAGTAAAGCAAATCTCGTACCTAAAGAATACATACAAAGGCAAACTTTAGTTAATTCCATAAGGTATGTCACTGAAGAGCTTAAAGAACTTGAAAGAGAGATTATTACGGCAGAAGAAAAAATTGCTGAATTAGAAGAAAAGATTTTCAATGAGATTTATGGTAAGATTAAATCAAAAGTTGATAACATTGCAGAGATTGCTAAGAAAATTGCTCTGCTGGATGTTTTAGTTACCTTTGCGGAAGTAAGCGCGTTAAACAATTATGTTAGACCCATAATCGCAGAAGATGGAAACATAGAAATTAAAGAGGGAAGGCATCCTGTTGTTGAAAAATTTAGCGAAGAGTTCATTCCCAATGATTGCAAATTGCAAGCCAATGAGATGATAATTCTAACTGGACCAAACATGGCTGGAAAATCAACTTATCTCAGACAGGTTTGTTTAATTACTCTGCTTGCGCAATGTGGTTGTTTTGTTCCTGCGAAAGAAGCTAAGATAAGTTTGGTTGACAGAATATTCACAAGGGTTGGGGCATCAGATGATTTAAGCAGGGGACAAAGCACTTTTATGGTAGAGATGAGCGAGACAGCAAACATATTAAACAATGCAACCTCAAATTCTCTGATTATTCTTGATGAAGTGGGTAGAGGGACCAGCACTTATGATGGTATAAGTTTGGCTTGGGCGATTGCTGAATACATATACAAACACATAAAAGCAAAAACCATTTTTGCTACCCATTATCACGCATTGAACAAACTTGCTGAAGAGTTTGAAAACATAAAGAATTATCAGGTCTTGGTAACTGAAAACGCTGACGAAATAATCTTCTTACGAAAAGTTGTGCCTGGAGGTACTGATAAGAGTTATGGAATTCATGTTGCTAAACTTGCCGGTTTGCCTTTAGAAGTGATTGAGAGAGCTAAGGAGATACAAAAGAAGTTGCTGGAGGAAGACGAAATGCTAACCAAATTGAAAGGCAAAATTAATTACACTCAAAAAACATTGTTTTCATTCAAAAAATGAGGTTTTAATATGAATCATATCAAAAAATTACCTAAAGAAGTTATATTGAAAATTGCAGCAGGCGAAGTTGTTGAAAGGCCTGCTTCAGTAGTAAAGGAATTGATCGAAAACTCTTTAGATGCGAAAGCGGATTCAATAACTATTGAGATAATCAATGCTGGAAAAGATTTAATCAAAGTTTCTGATAATGGTTTGGGTATTTCTAAAGAAGACTTGCCTTTAGCCATAGAAAGACACGCAACCAGCAAAATTAATGATGAAGAGGATTTAAACAAAATAAGAAGCTTAGGTTTTAGGGGGGAAGCGCTTGCAAGCATAGCTGCAGTTTCTAGGCTTACAATCATCAGCAAAAAGTCTGAATCTTTATACGGCGCTAAATTAACTTATGAAGATAAGAATGTTATCATACAAGATGCTAGTGCAAATAATGGGACTACAGTAATTGTAAAAGATTTGTTCTATAATACACCTGCAAGAAAGAAATTCTTGAAAAGCAATGCTGTAGAAAAATCTCATATTTACAACGTTGTTTTCAGGTATGCTTTTTCATATCCACAAGTTAGATTCAAATTAATCTCTGACGGAGAAATCCTAATTGACAAACCTCAGGTTAAGGATTTGTATGAAGCAAGTTTGTATCTTTTTCCAAAAGAGATCTACAAGAACATTGTGCCTTTTACATACTCTGATGAAAAGGTTAAGATTGAAGCCCTACTTGGAAAACCTACCATCGCAAGAAAGGATTCAGAGTATATGATTTTCTTTGTGAATCACAGGTTTATAAAATCAGATTTGTTAAATAAGGCAGTTACAGATGCTTATAATACCATGCTGTTTCTTGATAGGAAGCCTGTAATAGTAATGAACTTAGAAATAAATCCTGAAGAAATCAATGTTAATGTACATCCGCAGAAAACTGAAATTAAATTCAATAAGGAACAAGAAGTTTACCTCTCTGTTTTTGAAGCTATACAACAGGCAATTAAATCAAACAACTTAATTGAAGAAAAGACAGATAAAACGCAGCAGGTTAAGCTAGTAAATCAGCAACAAGAGCATAAACCCCAGAAAGAGTTCAAACCAAAGTATGATTTAACCGCAACAAGCCAAACGTATCTAAAAGAACCTCAAAGCAAATATGAAAGCAACAGAATAAAAGATCAATTTAGAATACTTGGACAAGTACATAAAACATATATTATTGCTGAAAGTAAAAAAGGTTTTGTAATTATTGATCAACACGCTGCAGCTGAAAGGATTAACTTTGAAAAGTTAAACAGACAGTTCAACTTAGGAAACATTAATAGCCAGAAACTCATTAATCCAATTCTTATTAAATATAACAAACCCGAATTTGAAATAGTAAGCCAAAATTTGGATAAGGTTAAAAGATTCGGATTTGAGATAGAACCGTTTGGTGAAGAAGAGTTCATTGTAAGAACAATTCCATCAATTTATGACTTTCTTGAAGAAAAAGACCTTAAAGAGCTTATCGTGAGTATAGCAAAGGAGTTCAGAATAAGAGAAAGTCAAGACATTATTAATGAAAGAGTAATCTTCACAATGGCTTGCAGGAGGTCAATAAAGGCAGGAAAAGAAATGTCAATCCAGGAAGCGTACAATCTGTTAGAAGAGTTGTTTAAATGCGAAAAACCTTATACCTGCCCTCATGGAAGACCGACGATTATAGAATTAGATGAAAAAGAAATCGAGAAGATGTTTAAAAGAAGCTTATAATTCTTCGTTAACAGATTTTGTTTATTATTAATTATTATTAATTATTTTAGGTTCTGCTAAAGATTAAAAATATTTTAGAATTTAAATTTCTGTCAAGCTACCATCAGCGTTTACTACATATGGCTGACCACAAATTATTGTTACATCGCCTATTTTACCTAGATTAAAATTAAGTTCAGGGTTACTGACGCCATACACGACTATCGTATTTCCATCATCTGTTTGATCAACAATCAATGGCTGGATCCCTCCATCATTGTCTTCGAAGAAAATACAGAAATCGCTTCCAACATTAAGCTGAGCCTTAATTTCCTCATAACTTTCAGGGTTTTCATATAGTTGCTTCGCAAGGTTAACGAGCTTATTATAATCTAGTTTATTTTGGACAATTAAAGTAACTGGAGTTTCTTCATCAGGGCTGTTTGCTGATATGAGATTCTTGAAAACAACAACATCCTTTTTTAACTGTGCTTCAGGCATCTCATCCATTTTTGATGAGAAGAAAACAAAGAACAATGATAAAACTACAACAAAAATTGCTACGGCTAAGAGTAAATCAAAAGACAGTATTTGAGAACGTTTGTATTTCATTTTTTTACGACCCATCTTAAAAATCCTCGGATTCATCTAGCAAGTCTTGCACAGTTTTCTCTCTGTGCAACGAGTTTTTGGCTCCACAATACGGACAAATATTAACCATCTTTTTTGATTCAAAAGTATACCCGCATTCGCTACAAACAAGTCTCATGCTTCAAACTTAGTTTTTCAGGTTTTTAAAAATTGCGCTTTTTAGCTAGATTTAACAGAATTCAATAGAACCAAAACACACATAAACTCCTAAGAAAAATCAAAAAAGAATTACTCTTTAATCCTGCAAAGTAATTTCTATTCTTTCTTTGCCTTTGCCAATATTGACACGCTTTAGTTTTAGTTTACCAATCTCCTTAGTGTTCTTAACATGAGTTCCTCCACAGAGCATATCATAATCCTCACAGATCCAATGTCTGATATTTGGGTCTTTTTCATCACTTTTCATAACAATCTCGTGATCTTCTAAGATAAACTGATTTACTTTTTCTTCAATTTGTGGGATTTTTAAGGAGACTGATTCAGGATAAAGAAAATCCAACCTGGATTTTGTTGATGTAACATTTGAGCCAATTAATTTATCAAATCCAAGCGCTTCTTTTGAAAAGTAATATACCACATGCGCCGCTGAGTGTAACCTCATTATTTTATACCTCTTATCCCAGTCAATTCTTAAAGTTAATTCCTTTTCATCTTGTGGAAGAGGTTGTTCAAGTTCGTAAACAATAACACCATCATCAGTGTAATATGAGTTAATCACTTTTATCCCATTAATCCAAGCATCATCGCCTTCTTGGCCTCCAGAGAAAGAGAAGATTATGGTCTCTTTTGGAATCACTTTGTTTCCTTCAACTAACAAAGGTTCTGTTTTAAATTCTTTTAAATAAGGGTCCTGCCAAAAGACTTTAACCTGTTTGTTTTTGTTTAAATCCGAGTTCATAAAACAAAGTGTTTAGAAAAACATTTATAAAAATAACTAAATTCTCATAGCTAGAATATTTTATAATTTGGCGCGTTTATAATTTAATTTACTTTAAAATTTGGTTGTGATACTCATGAAATTTGAACCTGTTAAGATTCAAGAGGAAGTCAAAAAGTTCTGGAAAGAGAATAAGGTTTATGAAAAAGTCAAAGCCAAGAACAAAGGCAAAGAATTCTTTTATTTTCTTGACGGCCCTCCATATACATCAGGTCATATTCATATTGGAACTGCTTGGAATAAAGTTCTAAAAGATTCTGTGTTAAGGTTTAAGCGTATGCGAGGCTTCGATGTTTGGGACAGAGCTGGCTATGATATGCACGGCTTACCTATTGAAAACAAAGTTATGGAAGAATTGTTTCTTAAAACAAAAGAGGATATTGAAGCTTATGGAGTTGACAAATTTGTTAACGAATGTAAGAAGTTCGCATTAAAACATTTGAACAACATGAATGCTGAATTCAAAGATTTAGGAGTTTGGATGGACTTTGATAATGCGTATCAACCGATAACTAAAGAATTTATTTCCGGAGTATGGTTCTTGATAAAGAAAGCTGATGAGAAAGGCAGGCTGTATAAAGGAAAGAAAACTATGCATTGGTGTCCTAGTTGTGCAACCGCTCTTGCTAAGCACGAACTCGAATATAAAACTGTTGAAGACACATCCATTTTTGTAAAGTTTAAAGTAAAAAACGAAGAGAACACTTATCTAATAATTTGGACTACAACGCCTTGGACAATTCTTTATAATCTCGGAATAATGGCCAACCCTGAAGTAGAATACGTTAAAGCAAAAGTTGGTGATGAATACTGGATACTTGCGGGCCAATTAGCTAATTTAGTAATAAGCGCGTTCAGTGATAAAGGCTACGAAATTGTTGACAGCTTTAAAGGTTCTGAATTAGAAGGATTAGAATATGAGCATCCGTTTAACGATGTGCTTGGAAAAATTTACTCGGAAATCAAAAAACAATCACCTAAAACTCACACTGTCGTCTTAAGTGAAGAGTACGTTGATTTAAGCGCTGGTACTGGTTTAGTGCACATGGCTCCAGGCTGTGGTCCTGAGGATTATGAAGTCGGGTTAAGGAACAAGATTCCACCATTCAACAACCTTGATGAGTATGGCGTCTTTCCTAAAGAAATGGGCGAGTTTGCAGGTTTGGTTGCTAAAAAAGACGACCCTAAGTTTATTCAAGCACTTAAAGAGAGAAATGCTCTAGTTGGAGAAAACAAGGTTGAACATGATTATCCTTTCTGTTGGAGGTGTCATAACCCTGTTGTATTTAGAACTACAGAACAATGGTTCTTCAAGGTGGAAGATTTAAAGGAAAAGATGCAGGAGTTCAATAAAAACATATACTGGGTTCCTGATTGGGCTGGCAAGAAATGGTTCCATTCATGGTTAGAAAATCTAAGAGATAATAGCATAACCAGACAAAGATATTGGGGTACGCCTGTACCGATTTGGGTATGTGATACTTGTGATAATTATGAAGTGATTGGTTCTATAGAAGAATTAGAGAAAAAAACTAAATTGCCTGAAGACCTTCATAAACCTTGGATTGATGAAGTGACTTTTAAATGTGAAAAGTGCGGTGGCACTATGCACAGGATTAAGGATGTTTTAGATGTTTGGGTTGATTCAGGGACTACCTCTTGGAATTGCCTAGATTATACAAAAACCAAGAAGTTTATGCCCGCAGATTTCATACTTGAAGGCAAAGACCAGATAAGAGGGTGGTTTAATCTATTGATGATATCCAGCACTTTAGCTTTTGATAGTCCTAGTTTTAAGAATGTTTACATGCACGGGTTTGTGCAAACTGCTGAAGGAGAAAAGATGTCTAAATCCTTAGGCAACATTATAAGACCTCAAGACGTAGTTAAAGAATTTGGGGCAGATGCTTTTAGGTTTTATTCAATAGGTGCAACCAATGCAGGTTTAGACTTGAATTTCAGTAATGAAGAGCTCAAAAACAAATTGAGGAACTTGAATGTGTTGTTCAACATACACAATTTCTTGCTGGACAACTGTAAGCTTAACAAGATAAACCCCTCGAATATTAAGTTTGAAGAGATTAGAGAGAATCTTAAGATCGAAGACAAGTTTATGTTGTCTTATTTGAATTCAACCATTAAAGAGGTTACTGACTTGTTTGAGAATTATAAAATTGATGAAGTTCCTGCTAAAATTGAGTCATTGTTTTTAACTTTATCCAGAGACTACATTCAATCCATTAGAGAAAGGTTAAACGAAGGTTCTCTTGAAGAAAAGAAAACTGTGCTTTATGTAATGTACACTGTTTTATCTAAAGTTATAACCTTGCTTGCACCAATCACGCCTTACTTGAGCGAGAAGATTTATCAGAACTTAAAGGAAGAGTTTGGACTTGATTCTGAGAGTGTGCATCTATTAGATTGGCCTATTGTTGATGAAGCATTAATTTCAAAAGAAACAGAAGAAATCTTCAACACTGCATTAAAAATTGAAAGTTCAATACTTGCCTTAAGGGATATGATTAAAAGAGGAATAAGATGGCCTCTCAAACAAGTTTTGGTAATCCCAAGGAAGAAAGAGTTAGAAGAACTATTAAAGAACTATCCGAAAGAAATAGGAGACCTTGTTAGAACAAATGCCAATATAGAATCTATAATCTTTAACCCTAATTTTGAAGGATTAAAATACAAAGTCCAACTTAACTTTAGTAAACTCGCGGAAATGGGATTAAAAGACAAAATAGCCAGCATAGTCTCGGAGTTTTCAAAATTAAATGAAAAGGATGTAGTGTCTTCCTTGGAAAAACAACAATATATTGTTTTCAATATCAACGATGAGGAGATTAAACTAAACAAGGATTGCTTTAACATAGAATATCTCGTTGAAGAACCCTTTGTTTTAGATGTAAACGAGGATATGATTATTATCGTTGACAAGACTATGGATGAATTTGTACTCAGAGAAGGATACTTTAGAGAGATTGTTAGGAGGATCCAAAACAGCAGAAAAGAGTTAAAGTTAAAGAAACAGGATAAAATTAAATTATTAATACAAGCTGATGATGAAATTTCGAAGTATATCAAAGATAGGCTTGAAGAATTAAAGAACAAAGTTGGCGCAGTTAACATTGAGCTAATTAAAGAAGAGCATTCTTTGAAAACAGATTATTCCAAAGAGTACAAAATTAAAGAACATACTGTAAAGATACATATAATACTCGAGCAGTGAGGTTAGTTAGGTTGGTAGGAGTTAAGATAGATAAAAGGTTTTTTTCGGAACTTGAGGTTGTTAAGAAAAAACTTGACGAAGCCAAGCAACCTTTTTTCTTTTTTGATGATGACCCTGACGGGGTCTGTGCGTTCTTGCAATTTTATAAGTATAAAAAAGAAGGAGATTGGCAGATGGTTCGAAGTTCTCCTTCGCTTAACGAACAGTATATCAGAAAAATCAACCCCCTAAATGATAAGATATTCATCCTAGATAAGCCTTTGGTGAGCAAACAGTTTCTTGAACAAACTAAGAATGATTATGAGATAATCTGGGTGGATCATCACGAACCTCAAGAAGAAAAAGGGATTATTTATACAAATCCCAGGAATTATGAAATAAATATACCGACTGCTTTAATAACCTATTTTATAGTCAAGGAAAGTTTATGGGTTGCTGCAGTAGGTTCTATTGGCGATTGGTTTTTGCCACCTTTTATAGATGAGTTAAGTGAGAAGTTCCCAGATTTGATTTCAAAGGATATAAAGACACCTGAAGAAGCTTTGTTCAATTCTGGCTTTGGCACTATCGCTAAGATTATCTCGTTTAACCTTAAAGGGAAAGGCAATCAGATCAAAAAGTCAATAAAAAGTCTTATACAAATAAAAGACCCGCACGAGATTCTTTTAGGCACAACACCTGCAGGCACATATCTGTTAAAAAGGTTCAACAATCTTAATTCAGAGTTTGAAGAACATCTTAAGAAAGCAAAAGAATCAGCTAAAGGAAAATTAGTGCTTTATATTTATAATTCACAGACGAGTTTTACAAAAGAACTTGCCAATGAATTGCTTTACAATTTCCCTGACAAAGTTGTTGTAGTTGGCAGAGAAGCTGAAGGTCATATTCGTCTAAGTTTCAGGTCTGCAAAACATAACTTGTTAGAGCTTCTTCCAAAAGTTTTTGAAGGCCTTAATGGGGGAGCAGGAGGTCACGAACATGCCTGCGGTGGTCATATTAGCAAATCTCAACTAGAAACTATGATTCAAAAACTAAAAAAAGTGATTTCTTAGTTCTAAGAAATACTATTAAAACTATTAGTTAAATTTAAAAAGAGTCTTTTTATCTTGTTAATCTTATGGTTGTTATGATTAATAATGAGGATTCTGAAAAATCAAACAATAGAGAGAAAGAATTAAACTCTGATGACAAAAAAGAGGTTAAAAAGAAAGAATACAAATACCTGGATGAAGTTAAAGTACCTAAGGAAAGAGTTGCAGTTATAATAGGAAAAAGTGGTTCAACCAAAAAGAATATTGAAAAGTTTACCAATTCTAAATTGGTTGTTGATTCTAAAGAAGGAACTGTTAAATTTTATTCTGATGACCCTATAACCATCCTCCAACTTAAAGATATTATCACAGCAATTGGAAGAGGTTTCAATCCTGATATTGCGTTAAATCTTTTGAAAACAGATTATGTGCTTGAGGTAATTGATATTACTGACTTTGGCAAAACTAAGAAAGCTAAAATTAGGTTAAAAGGCAGAGTTATTGGTGAAGGAGGCAAAGCTAGAAGAACTGTAGAAAGTTTGACAGAAACAGACATTAGTGTCTATGGCAAAACCGTATCAATCATTGGCGAGATTGAACATGTGAGCATAGCGAAGAGAGCTGTTCTATCATTGTTATCTGGGAGTCCTCATTCAAGGGTTTATTCTTGGCTTGAGAAAAAAAGAAAGGAACTTAAATACAAAGAAATGGTTACTCACATGGATCCAGAAGAGGTCTTCAGAGAGGGGTTTGAAGATAAACTCGATTTTGACAATTTATAATTTAGTTCAAATCTTAAGTCAATTTTAGTTTAGCATAAGTTTGTGAGGTGTTTGATTTGGAAGAGAATATGAGAATTGATTCTTTCCTCAAAGAAGAAATCAAACAGGTTGTTAAAGAAAGCAAAAGGAATAATTCTAAAGAACCTAAAGAAGAAAAAAATAAACAAAGAAGCGCGGAAGAGCTAGCAAAACAGCATAAGGCGATTTCTGTTGCGGAGTTCTTTGAAAAGAACAGGCATTTGCTCGGTTTTGACAACAATCGTAAAGCTTTGTTAACAACAGTTAAAGAGGCTGTAGACAACTCTTTAGATGCTTGTGAAGAGGCAAGGATCTTGCCTGAGATTTATGTTGAATTAATAGATATGGGAAATAACAGGTTTAGAGTGATTGTTGAAGATAATGGTCCTGGTATAGTCAAGCAGAACATACCTTTTGTTTTTGGTAAATTGTTATATGGTTCAAAGTTTCATAGGCTAAAACAAAGCCGAGGTCAGCAGGGTATAGGTATCTCTGCTGCAGTATTGTATTCTCAATTAACTACTGGAAGAGCTACAAAGGTTATGTCTAGAACAGGAAAAGACAAGCCTGCTCATCTCTACGAACTTAGAATAAACACCTTGAAAAACGAACCTGAGATTTTAAAAGAAGAGATTATTGAATGGGAGAAAGAGCACGGCACAAGGATTGAATTAGATTTAGTGGGTTCATATTACCGAGGAGCACAATCTGTTGATGAGTATATTAAACAAACAAGCATTGTTAATCCACATGCAACATTCATTTATGTTACGCCAGATGGCGAGCAGAGGATTTATGCAAGGGTTAGCGAGACCTTGCCTAAGGAACCAAAGGAGATAAAACCGCATCCTTATGGCTTGGAGATTGGAACCCTAGTAAAGATGCTGAAACTTACAAAAGAAAAAACTATTTTATCTTTCCTAAAAAAAGAGTTCTCAAGAGTAAGTGATAAGGTTGCTAAAGAAATCTTAGAGAAGGCTTCAGTAGCACCAAATGAAAAACCTTCACAAATTACTAGAGAACAGGCAGAAAGAATCATTGATGCAATCTCAAAAACAAAGATTTTACCGCCTCCTTTAGATTGCTTATCAGAGATTGGAGAAGAACTAATAAAAAAAGGTCTTATGAAAGAGGTTAATGCTGAGTTCTATGAGGCTGTTACTAGGAAACCTTCTGTTTACAAAGGTTATCCTTTTATAATCGAAGCTGGAATTGCTTACGGTGGGGAATTGCCTAAAGATAGTCCTGCAAATGTTATGAGGTTTGCCAACAAGATTCCATTACTTTATCAAGCAGGTTCTTGCGCGTTTACTAAAACCGTTATTGCCATGGATTGGAAAAAGTATGGTTTAAACCAACCAAAAGGCGCGTTACCTGTAGGCCCTTTAGTAATTCTAGTACATATAGCCTCAGTTTGGGTGCCTTACACTAATGAGGCTAAAGAAGCTGTGGCAAATTATCCAGAGATAATTAAAGAGGTTAAATTAGCTTTACAAGAAGTCGGCAGAAAACTTGGAAAGTATCTTTCAAAGAAAAGGAATGTTGAAAGTGAAATAAAAAAGAGGGGCTATATCGAAAAGTATATTCCACACATCTCTTTTGCAGTTAAGGATATTCTTGATTTGGATGAATCAATGAAACTAGAGCTAGAAACAAAACTAAAACAGATACTTGAACATGTAAGAGGTAAGATTGAGAAAGTTGGATTTGATAAGGAATCAAACAAGGAGTTTGATGAAGAGTTTAAACTAAAGGTTCATTCTCATGGAATAGTTGATGAGATATATTTAGATGAGGTAGATGAAAATGAGTCAAAGGGATGATGTTCTTTACAAGATACAAGAACTAGCAGAACAGATAAAAGATGATATCTTAAACTTAAGAAATCCAAAGATTCGGATTCCTGTTAGGTCTTTGAATAATGTTTACTTTGATCCTGTAAAAGGTCATTTCACAATAAAAAGCAAGGTTAAAACAAGAAGGTTAACTGCATCAACGGCAAGAAGTTTTGCTCAAACCTTGCGTATGCTTGCGCTCGCCAAGGAATTAATTATCACTAATGATATTGCTACAAAAAGGGAAGCATACTATACAGCATACAATTGGCTAGAAGCTAGGTTCCAGAATCAGCAGGAATCTGATGCTACTATGGATGATATTGAAGCTATGCTTTACACCATTAGAGAGAACTTAGGCTTTATTCCAGAAGAAAGAGGCGGCGATGTTGTTGGTCCTCTAATTGTTAAAGACCGTGATCAGGACGGCAATGTTTTGAAGATTGATTGTTCTAACATGGGGAGCGGAGCATACTCTGTGCCTAGCAATGTTGAAAAACTCGAGTTTGAAACAAAGGCTGATTTTATTTTAGCAATAGAAACAAGTGGTATGTTTCAAAGATTGGTTAAGCATAAGTTCTGGAACAAAATGAACTGCATTCTTGTTTCGATGTCAGGAGTGCCTACAAGAGCAACACGAAGATTCATTAGAAAATTAAGCGATGACATGAATTTGCCAGTTTATGTTTTCACTGATGGAGACCCTTACGGCTGGTTGAATATTTATAGAACATTAAAAGTAGGTTCAGGTAATGCTGCGCATTTGAACGAATTCTTCTGCGTGCCGAGAGCAAAGTACTTAGGAGTAACTGCTCAGGATATTATTGACTATGATTTGCCCACACATCCGTTAAAAGATGTGGATATAAAAAGAATATATGATGGTTTAAAGAACGACCCTTTTGTAAAATATCACAAGGATTGGCAGGAGAACTTAAAATTGCAGTTAAAACTAAAGAAAAGGGCAGAACAGCAAGCTCTTGCGAAGTATGGTTTGAATTTCGTAATAACAGATTACTTGCCAAAAAAACTAAAAGATAAGAATTCTTGGTTATCTTAATTTTTTTGTTGTTTTTCCAATTCTATGAATTCTAACAAGGTTGAAATGTTCAAAACAGGTTTTGTAAATTGCGAATAATCATCAAGGGCTATCCTTGGACACGCGGTATTAACAAAAACTTCAATGTAATTAAAATCCTGTAATCTTTGCGCTGATATTTCATCAGAAATCAAGTAGTAAAAGTTCTTATCATTAAACTTTGACTCGATTTTTTCTAATTCTTCCTGATTCCAGCGTTGGCCAAACTTTGTGGACATAAGTATGCCAATGTTTTTGCTTTCAATGAACTTAATCAAAGCTCCCTGCTGTTTCTTAGTTATTTTTTCAATATCTTTTGAAGTGATTTTAAAAAAATTTTCTTGTATAGGGTTGTAACAAAAACAAGGTTTGTTATTTTTCAAGACTAAAGCTTTTGGATGGAAGAACCCATCTCCTATGTAAAGAAAAGCATCAAAATCAATGTTTATTTTCTTTATCCCACAGCCTAAGACTTGATATTTATACTTTGAGTGTGGTAATAAATCAAGGTAATCATTTAGTATTTGTTTGTCCTTCAACTGTTCTTTGACTTGGTCAATTAAATCTAAGTATTGAACTGTTGTAAAGAGTAAAAGTCTATCTGGTAGTTCTTTGATTAATTCCAGGGGTAAAATAAGATTCCCTTTGTACCTGCCTTCAACGAAAAAAACTTTCATACTATTTTGAAATAGAACTTGTTTTTTATATTGATTTTGGTTTTATTAATAAACTCCTACAAGAAATATAAGATAAAAGAAAAAATCAAAGAAAAATTAACTTCTCCACAAACCGTGAACATTGCAGAATGCTCTTGCTTGAATGTTTTCTGCTTTTATTTTAAACAGTGCTTCAGGTTTGTCTCCTGGTTTCAAAAACTTTCTATAACTGATGCCATCTGCTATTAACTCGATCCATTCAATGTAATGATTGTCTTCCATTGGATGACTTACACTACCAACTTTGACTAAAACGCCTTCTTCAGTTGTTTCAATAACTGGCACATGTTTCTCTTGGCCGGCATCTTCAGTTTTCTCTTCAAGCAAGTCCATAGGTTGCCCGCAGCAGACTAGTTGACCAGCACCTTCGTGGATTACTTCTACAATATTGCCACAGATGCTACATTTGTAAACCTGTTTTTTCTTTGTCATGTTTTCACCGAATACTAAAAAATGAAAAGCCTTATTTAAATTTTATTAAGTATTGTTTAATTAATTTAAAAACGCAGGAAGTAACCAAAAAATATATATTATAAAACATTGTTAGAAGATTATGTGAAACGGAAGCTCATACAATTAGGAGATTCAAGTTTTGCTGTAACTTTACCAACTGCTTGGATAAAAAAGAACAATCTTTCTAAATCTGATGAAGTTGAGCTAAATGTTTATTATGATAAGATTACAATTTTTAAAGAGAAAAGCAAAAAAGAGTTGAAAAAATCAACCCTTGATTTAAGGAACAAATCCGAGAAAATATGCTGGTTCGCAATTTCTAACGAATATATGAAAGGTGTAGAAGAATTTACAATCCTATGCGATAAAAATAATGTAGAGCTTGTAAAAAAGATTGTGGACTTTCTTGTAGGTGCAGTAATAATCTCTGAAACAGAGAATGAATTAATAGTTGAGTGTATAAGCGAACCAAGTGATAGTTTGAAGGAGAAAGTTCTGGATAAACTTGTATTCAAAATGCGAGAATTAGTCAAAGATGCTGTTGAAACCCTTTTAAAAGAAAGGAAATATCCAAATTTTAAAGAGAAGGACCACGAGCTTAATAGGTTGTTTTTCTATTCTATAAGGGCATTAAGAACTCAGCTTGAAAACAAAGATGATGAGATTCTGTTAGTACAGGGTTTTGAAAACATAATGGACTCCTTTGAATTGGTGGTTGAAGAAGGAATTGTAAATGATACTCTTAAAGAATTTGAATCTGTTTTTATAGAGTTAACAAACATCTACTTTAATCGCGAGAAGAAACAGAATCTATTAAAAATCTATGAAAAAGTAAGCAGATTAAAAGACAAATGTGAAAATAAAACCTTAAAGTTCCTCTTTACCTCGTTTAAAAGAACTATTCAGATGATTAGTCCGATTTTTGAATAAGGTTTTCTTGGTTAGGGTTATCTTTCTGTTGCTCACTCTCATACCTTGAGATGTATTCCTGGACTTCTGAAAGTTTCTGTTTCAAATCTTTTCTGTCCTTGAACTTATTTCTAAACTCTTGTTCGTCTATGTCAAAATAGTCAAAGAATTTCTTGGTTAGATTTATAGTGAAAGTTCTACCTGATTTAGTCTTCTTGACAAAACCCATTTTATCTAGTTGTGAGATGTGATCATAAGCCTTGTTGTTCCTTAACTTAATAATCTCAGACTGTTCAACTGGAGCAAGTATTGCGATGACTGAAAGTGTTTCTATCAAGGATTTAGGTAGGTCAATTTCGTCAACAATCTTTCGCGCAAGTTCTGAGTAAGGTTCCCTAACTGTTAGAAAAGCCTGTTCATCCAAAATAGTTAATTTTAAAAAACCTTTATCAGATTCAAGTTTTTGTTTTAACTCTAGTAGATACTTTTCAACTTCTTTGTTTTTTAGATTTAGGAGTCTTGAAATCTTGGAAAACTTTACAGGCTTTCCAAACATAAAAAGAATTGTCCCAATTTTGTTAATAATCTCATTATGCTCCATTTTTCTCTTTCTAATTGCTAGGTCTTCTTGCTAATGCAAGTTTTGAACCTTCTTCAACAATCAAACCTTTCTTCTTCATTTTATCAACCACATCCCAAAAAGATTTTGAAGGCAAACCAATATCTCTTTCTAGCTGTTGTATTGTCTTAGGTCCGGTTCTCAATGATAAATACAGCATATTCTCGATTAAAACAGACTGGTTGTTGTAAAGTATCTTATTCTGCTCATTGATAACTCTAACAGTCTTATCCCAGGAATGTAGTTTTATGATTAAATCATTTAATATGTCTGTTAAGTCCTTTGCAGTAAACAAGAACTCTTCCGGATCAGTGATTTCAATATGCGCCGGCAAGAATTCAAAACAGAAGTAAATCAACCGCGTCTGGTCTTTGAACAACAACTCAACCTCAGCAAAAGTAGAAAAGAACTGCTCTTTTTCTTCAGGTTCTTCAATTTCATAAGAGATTATCTTAACACCATCAACCTTTTCCGCATTTAGTATATGCTCCTCAAGTTTTTGAACTAGGAAATCTTTAGGCTTTCCAATCATTTCTAGAAGAATCCTTGCTTTTACCCAGTCTTCTGACAACTTTTGTTTGACTTCTTTATCTTTTAACAGTTTTTTTGATATCATAAAATCACCAGTTTTGTTGTAAAGATGCGTGCGTTTTATTTAAAGATTTTGATAAAAATCAGGAATCAAGATTAATCAATTCGTATTCGGAAGAACCAAGAGATAAACTCTCTGCATACTTTGTTGGAAGGTTTTTATTAGCGACATTTATCATAGAAAACAAGTGATGTGTTGCCTTATTAACCAAATCCAAACTGGCCTTATCTATAGCTACAGGGTCGTTGCTTACTAAGAAGCCTATGTCTTCAACAATAGGTTTTTGTTTTTTACCCATACAATCACAGTCCTTGGTTATATTAACTAGCGCATTAATGTAAACCAAACGATTATTCAAGTATTCAATAATTGCTTTAGAATAATCTACTATTTTTTTCTGCAATAAGCTACTAGTAGAACTCAGCCAAGGAATTTTTACAGCGCCTACTGGGCAGACAGCAATGCACATAGCGCAACCTGTGCATTTGTCATTAATGATTTCTGCCTTGTTATTCTTCATAACAATGGCATCCGAACCGCAGTTTCTTATGCAAGTCCCGCAACCAATACATTTTGATTTAGAGATTTTTGGACTAACGTTTGCGTGCATATGCAGTTTTCCTGCTCTACTGCCTAAGCCCATACCTAAATTTTTGAAAGCTCCCCCATAACCAGCCATAACATGACCTTTGAAATGGGTTAAAACAACAAGAGAATCATACCTTTCTAAACCTTTGCCAACTTTTGCCTCATTAATAATTCCACCTTCTACTTTCAAAGTTAAGGTTTCTTCACCGTATTCTCCATCAAGGATATCTATGTCAGCAAAACCAAAGCCGTGTTCTTTTGCTAAAGCAATATGGCTTGTCCTTGTCATCCGTTCTCCTCTGTAAAGCACATTACACTCAACTAAAGCAATCTTTTCTAAGTCTTTCTTTTTATCTTTTATATATTCATAGACCTTTTTAGCAATTTCTGGTTTTAAATAGGTAACATTACCTTTCTCACCAAAATGAAGTTTTATGCCGACTCTTTTTCCTAACTTGCTTAAATCAAGCTTCTCTAAAACTTTACCTAGGTCTTTTGAGAAATATACTTTGCTCATTTTATCATCAATAATGGGTCCCCGGGGACTCGAACCCCGGACCTCTGCCGTGTGAAGGCAACGTCATAGCCACTAGACTAGGGACCCTTTTTGTTTTTTAAGAAATGCTTTCATTTAAAAAGTTTTATTTTTAGGGCTTCTTAATAAAATGCAGGATGTCGAAAACTTTATAAGGAAACATTTATTCGATTTTTATGTAGGTGGGGGTGCCGGAGCCTGGTCAAACGGGACGGGCTTAGGTCAGTCACAGGGTGTTATGAGCTTCTGCTATGACTGGAAGACACCCGTTGGCATAGCGCCTGCTTGGGTTCAAATCCCAACCCCCACATCATTCTTAAAATGAAATATGTTCTAGCATATGTTGGGAAGATAAAACAGCCTTTTAGAGTTTTATTTGATGAATACAAAAAGAGGCTTTCTATTGAAGAGTTGTGTTTTGACAGCAGAGATAAGTTAAACAAGTTCTTGGAAAACAAACAATACGTTTTATTAGATGAAAAAGGTCAGGAGTTTGATTCTCTAAGTTTTGCAGATTTCATTGCTAACCTTAATGAAAAAGCGATATTTGTAATCGGAGATGAAAACGGGTTCGACGAAAAAATAAAAGAAAACGCCAAGCTGAAGATAGCACTATCAAAGATGACTCTCCCCCATGACTTGGCTAAAATAATTCTCTTAGAACAGGTTTATAGAGCAGAGTCAATAATCAAAAACAAAAAATACCACAGATAACATTATCTAATTTTCCTCCAAACAGTTCCTAGAGGCGTATCTGCTAGCTCTATGCCTTGCTCCTTAAGTTGTTCTCTTATCTTGTCAGCGAGTTCCCAGTTTTTGTTCTTTCTTGCTTCTTCTCTTTCTAGAATCAACTGCATTATATCTTGCGGCAAAGGCTCTTCTTTAATGTTAAATTCAAAGATTGACAATACTGAATCAAAGTACTTCAATGTATCTAAAATCAAATCAGCTTCGCCAGAGGTTAAGTCTTTAATCTTGTTAACATAGTTGATAAACTCAAACATTTTAGCAACGGCTTTAGGCGTGTCAAGATCTTCGCTCAAGAATTCATCAAATGCTTGCTTAAACTCTTCAATTTTTTCAACAAGTTCTTCTCTTACACTCTTTTCTTTTGACCTGTTTTTAATCACATTTAAGATGAATACAAAGTTGTCTAATCTTTTTATTGTGTTCTCTGCTGCATCTAAGGTTTTGAGAGTAAAGTTCAACTGCTGTTTGTAATGCGAAGAAACGCAGACATACCTAAAAGCCCTAGGCGAATAACCTTTTTTAATAAGGTCTCTTAATGTGTAAAAGTTGCCTAAACTCTTGGACATCTTTTTGCCGTCAACAAACAAGTGCTCGCAGTGTATCCAGTACTTTACAAAAGGTTTATTCACAACACTTTCTGTCTGAGCAATCTCGTTAGTGTGGTGGGGAAAAATTAAGTCAACGGCGCCTGTGTGAATATCAATTGTTTCAAACAGTTCTGGATTTAACTTTCCATCCTTAAAAACATCTGTGAGATATTTTGAACTCATAACAGAACATTCAATATGCCAGCCAGGTCTGCCTTTTCCCCAAGGAGATTCCCAGAAAACATCACCGTCTTCAGGAACATGAGCTTTCCATAACGCGAAATCTCTTGGGTCATCCTTGTCATATTCATCATCTAAACGGCCTTGAGCATTTTCTTTAAGATTAGATAAATCAAGGTTGGCTAGCATCCCATAATCCTTAAAAGTGGAAATATCAAAGTAAACATTGCCATTTTTTACATAAGCGTGTCCGTTCTCAATAATTTTTTCAATAAAAGGAATCATTTCGTTAATTGTCTCGGTTGCTCTCGGATAAAATTCCACTGGTTCAATATTCAAGCTCTTTAAATCTTCAAAGAAATACTTCGCATAAATATCTGTAAATTTCCTCAAGGGGATGCCTTTCTCCTGCGAAGATTTTATTGTCTTGTCATCAACATCTGTTAAATTCATTACATGCTTAACCTTGTAACCAAAGTGCTTCAAGGTTTTCCTCAAGACATCAACAAAAATAAAGTATCTTAAATTGCCGATATGTGCAAAGTTGTAAATAGTAGGGCCGCAGCTATAAATTCTAAACAAGGAATCTTTGATAGGTTCAAGTTCCTCAATCCTTTTCGTTAAGCTGTTATACATCTTTAGTTTTTTAGTTTTAGAGTTCATCTTAACAGAGCCTCCTTTAACAATGAAAAAGAATTAGCAACAAAAACAGGTTTCAAAGGATTTACTAATGAAAGGCATATCTATTAAAATAAAGCATTCATATAAAAATGTTTTGATAAATAAAAACAACAACAACTTTAAAACAAATGTAACAAAACTAAAATTATATAAAAAACGAGCTCTAGAGAATATAACTAAAATTAAAATGATAAATAAAAAAGCTAATTTCTCAAAAAAATTATTCGAGATTATAAAGGCGTTTTTTGCTTTTTTAATTACAGGCTTCATTCTCGATACGATTTTTAGCACAATATCTTCAGAAGGTACTTTTAAACAAGTAATAAATATTCTAAGATGGGTTTCTCCAGGATTTTCAGATTTTGCTAAAATCTTGTTAGACCTATTTTATGCAGTACTTTTTGTATTCCTTAAAGATAGATAATAAGCTCTAAAATATAAAAATAGAAATAACTTAAAACACATCTTTTATAGAATTTTTAAGATTTACAAAGGGTAAAATATCTTAAATTAACCATTATTAAAAACTAAAATTATATAAAACCAAAAAAGGTGATTTGTTATTATGAAATTCAGGAATTATGTTTTAGACAAGTTTCAAGAGGATGCTGTCAAAGCTATTGATAACAATCATTCAGTCGTTGTATCTGCACCAACAGGCACTGGAAAAACCTTAATTGCGGACTATTTAATAGACAAGTATATTGATACAGGTAAAGTTATAATTTATACAAGCCCAATTAAAGCTTTATCAAATCAGAAGTATAAACAATTCTGCGAGGCTTACGGAGAAGAAAAAATCGGATTATTAACTGGCGACTTCGTTTTTAATCCTGAAGCTCCTGTTCTTATCATGACGACTGAAGTTTATAGAAACATGCTCGTAACTAAAGACGAGTTCGTTAAAAGCATTTCGTATGTAATCTTTGATGAGATTCATTACATTAATGATTTAGAAAGAGGAACTGTCTGGGAAGAATCAATAATTTTTTCTCCAGAAACTGTCAGATTCTTATGCTTAAGCGCTACAATCCCTAACGCCAAAGAATTTGCTAAATGGATTGAAGAAACAAAGAATCATAAGGTTGAAGTTGTTATAAACACAAAGAGAGCTGTTCCTTTGAAACATTTTGTTTATGAAAAAACATTAGGTATTGTAACCTTAGATGAATTAGAACAATTTGTTAAAAGCAATCCATTGCTTTCAAGAAGAGCAAGAAACAAGAAAGAAAAAAGAAAATTGATGAACATAAAAGCAGCAGATCACATTGATTTGATTACTGATGTAAAAGAAGAAGGTTTTCTTCCAATAATATATTTCAATTTTTCCAGAAAAGATTGTGAAAAGAAATCCGAGCAGTTGTATCAAAGATTTGATTTTACAAACAACAAAGAAAAAGAACAGATCATTTACACTTTTAACAAACATATTAACGAGTTCCCTTCGGTAAAGGATTTGTTCTCAGTTAATAAACTTAGAAGAATTATAAAAAAGGGCATAGCCTATCATCATGCGGGGCTTTTACCTGTTTTAAAAGAAATAGTTGAGGATTTGTTTTCTCAAGGATTGATTAAAGTTCTGTATGCTACTGAAACCTTTGCTGTTGGAATAAACATGCCAGCAAAAAGCGTTGCCTTTGACAGCTTAGAGAAGTACGATGGCAGAAACTTTAGATATCTGACTTCAAAAGAATACTGGCAGATGGCTGGTAGAGCTGGTAGAAGAGGCATTGATAAAGAAGGTTGGGCAATAGCCTTGGTTGATATACGTTTTGCAGATTTTGAAAGGATAAGGTACATTACTTCTGGCGATAAAGAACCTTTAGTGTCAAGATTTTACATAACATACAATCTAGTATTAAACATGATGATGCATTATGATGAAGAGCAGATTAAAGAAATTCTAAAGAAGAGCTTCTACTATTTCTTAAAAAAACAAGAGGATACTGCAATCAGGATTTGGTCCAGATTTAAGAACAGAGTAAAGAAACTTATGGCTTTAGGTTATATAGAAAAAGACGGAAAGAGTTTAACAGAGAAAGGCATGTTCGCCTCAAAAATTTATGACCACGAAATTGAAATAACTGAAATGTTCAAAACAAACATCTTTAAGAGTTTAGAAGAGTCTGAAATAAATGCATTAATTGCTGCAATAATTTATGATAGAAAGATAGATCGAGAACACTTTAAGATTTACAAGGACAAAAAGAGATACAATAGGATTTTAAAGGTTGTCAGGAAGGAAAGTCCTGTTCTATTCAGGAAATTAAATAGGCAAAATCTTTTGAGACTTATGAGAATCGTTATAGAATGGAGCGAAGGCAAGGAGTTCAGTGAAATAGTAAAACTAACAAGCATGAAAGAAGGAGATTTAATCAGGTTGTTTAGGCAGATAGCCGATTTCTTAAATCAGGTTAGAAAAGCCTCTGATAACTGGGAGATTGATAAAATAGCAGAGAACTGTATTGCTAGGATAAAACGAGACATTGTTGAGATTCTATAATTTTGAATTTTTTAATTTGGTTTCTAAACAACACAGAAAGATTTAAATATCATTTTAGCTTTCTGTTTAATTAAAGTTGACTTTGTTGATTTAAAGTTGACAAAGAGGTGAGAAAATGGGTATCAAAATTCTTGGACCACGAGTTCTAATAAAGCCAGTTAAGAGGGAAGAAAAGACAAAAGGCGGTATATATCTACCTGAAACTGCAAACGAAAATAGAAAGGAAGGTATTGTAGTTGAAGTAGGTTATTATGATGATAAAGAACATGAAGGCAAGGAGTTTCCTGTAAAGAAGGGCGATCACGTAATCTATGGCGGTTATAGTGATAAGGAAATAGAGATTGATGGCGAAAAGCATGTAATTGTTGATGTTAAGGATGTTCTTGCAATAATCGAATAAAATAAACGAGGTGATAAGCATGGCAGGTAAAAAAATCATATTCAATGAAGAAGCAAGAAAGGCGTTAATTAGAGGGTTAGATAAATTGGCTGATACTGTTAAAGTCACATTGGGTCCAAAAGGAAGGTATGTTGTCTTGGACAAAGGATTTGGTTCTCCTGTAATCACAAATGATGGTGTTACAATTGCAAAAGAGATTGAATTAGCTGATAAGGCTGAGAATGTTGGTGCTCAATTAATCAAAGAGGTTTCAACAAAAACTCAAGATGTTGCAGGAGACGGTACTACGACTGCTGCGGTTCTAGCTCAAGCAATTGTTAAAGAAGGTATCAAAAATATTACTGCTGGTGCTAATCCTATGGGTGTAAGAAGAGGTATTGAGAAAGCTACTAAGAAGACTGTTGAATACATCAAGAAAGTCAGCAAGGATGTAAAAGATAAGATATTACAGGTAGCAACAATCTCAGCAAACAACGATGAAGAGATAGGCAAATTAATAGCAGAGGCAATGGATAAAGTAGGACACAAAGGAGTAATCACTGTAGAAGAGGCTAAAGCCTTAGAAACTAGTTTGGAAGTTGTAGAAGGTATGCAGTTTGACAGAGGTTTTATCTCACCATATATGATCACAGATTCTGAGAATATGGAGGCTGTTTTAGAAGAGCCATATATCTTAATAACTGACAAGAAGATAGGTGCAATTAAGGATATTGTAAGAATATTAGAAGCAGTTGCTCAACAAGGAAAGCCATTGTTAATGATTGTTGATGATTTAGAAGGAGAAGCACTTGCCACAATTATCTTGAACTTATTAAGAGGAACCATAAAGGTTGTTGCTGTTAAAGCTCCAAGCTTTGGTGAAGAGAGAAAACAGATGCTTGAAGACATTGCTATCTTAACTGGCGGAAAGGTTATCAGTGAAGAGAAAGGTATGAAGTTGGAGAATGCTACTCTTGATTTATTAGGTAGAGCAGAAAAAGTCAGAGTTGACAAGGATAAGACAACCATTATTGGTGGAAAAGGAGACAAGAAAGAGATTGAAGAAAGAATCAAGATGATTCAAAAATTGATAGAGAAAACTGAATCAGAGTTTGACAGAGAGGACTTAGAAAAGAGATTAGCTAAATTATCAGGTGGTGTAGCTGTAATTAAAGTAGGAGCTGCTACCGAAACTGAAATGAAAGAGAAGAAAGATAGGATTGATGATGCATTGCACGCTACCAGAGCTGCTATTGAAGAAGGCGTAATTCCAGGCGGCGGTGTAACCTTGTTAAGGGCTTCAAAGGAACTTGAGAAGTTAATTGAAGAATTAGAAGATCCTGATGAAAAGATTGGCGCAGATATAATTAGAAGAGCTTTAAGACAACCTATAAGATTAATTGCTGAAAACGCAGGCATGGACGGTTCAATTGTGATTAACGAAGTTTTGAAACATTCACAGATAGAGTTTGGATTTAATGCAAGAACCGGAGAATACGAAGATCTATTCAAAGCTGGCGTTATTGACCCTGCTAAAGTAACCAGGGTTGCGTTGCAGAACGCAGCAAGTATAGGTAGCCTAATACTAACAACCGAAGCAGTGGTTGTAGAATTGCCGGAAGAGAAAGAGAAATCAAATCCTGCTGGGTTAGACAACCCAGGAATGATGATGTAAATTTTTAGTTTTGTTGTTTTTTGTTTTAATTTTTCTGAGATTTTTAAGATAAGTTTTTAAATTTTAGATTCTGCTTAAGTTTTATGACTGTACTAGTTGCTTTGTTATCTTATGGAAAAGGTTCTTGGGCCCAAGTATCAAATCTCTGCAAGAGTTATGACTGGGAAGATATTATTTTAATTGGCGACGAGTTCTCAAAGAAGAACTTTTCTTTAGATAAATCTTTTAAGATGGTCGTTGTTAATTTTAAACAAGATTCTGAAAAACTAAGGGACGAGATTATTAACAAGATAAAAACAGAGATAAATTATCCTGAAGTTGCTTTAAACATAAGTTCTGGGGATGGTAATACACATATGGCTTTGATTTCAGCTTTGTTAAAATGCGGTGTAGCAGTTAGGTTTGTCAGGTTAAATAACGAAAACCAGATTATTGAGGTTTAGGATTTCTTTTTTTTACTAACAAAATAGAATGTTAGTAAAATTAATAATATAATGATGGTTGTAAAAAGATAAAAGAATGTTTCTTTAAGTTTCGTTTTAAACTCATTACTCGAATTTGTATCATAACTGAAAAAAGAAGTAATTTCATCTTGTGAAAAGTTGTTTTCACTAAAGTTAGTGCTTTCATTGGTTTCATTTAATTTAAGATTGAATACTGTATTATTTAATTGTAAAGTATTCAACGGTTCGTTTCTCGAAACATTCTCTAATTTAAGAGTTTTAGTTTCAGATTTTGATTCTTTTGAAGGGATTTTCTTTAATTGTAACGAGATATTCAAAGTTTTGTAAGTTAAAATATTCTTGTTGTGTTTAATAACGGCAAGCAAAGTTGTATTTGTTTTATTCAAAGGAATGTAAAAATCAGTTTTTATTTTAGTCTCACTTAAATTCAAAAGTGAGGAATTTTTTAATTCAAAGATCTCCAAATACACTTGTTTTGGGCTTGATGAAGGTCTTTCAACAGACATAAAGAAATGGTTCTTTGATTTCAAATAAGTGTCTAGAGTATAAAACGAATTAATTTTAAAAGTTTCACTCTGCGCGAGTTTGTTTAATGTTTTTGCTGTGCATGATTGTTTTAATTCAGGTTTCTGATAATCAAAAGTCTTTACAAAAGTTCTAGAATCTTTTGAAGTTTGTATTATGCATTCAATTTTGTTATTGCCTGAGTTAAGGAATTGTTCTGGGATATAGAATTGGAATTCCAAACTTGAATCAGTTAGAGGTTTTATTGAATCTGAATAAAATGAAAAGATTTCTTTATTTGAATTAAGATAACACAATATTGAAGAATTAAACTTGAGGTAGTCCGCTAATAGTGTTATTTTAACTTTATTACTTTTATACTTATGAAATTCAACATCAAAATCTTCGTCAAAAGAAGTATTTAGTAGAACTAATTTAGATGAGGTTTGATTTTGGCAGAGTTCTTTGGCTTTAATGAAAAAGGCTTTATCATATTTTGAGGTAAATTGCTTTTTCGTGGTTGTGTTGCTAACAAGTTTTGGTTTGATTATGTTTTGAAACAAGTCTTCAATCCAATAGATGTAGGAACATTTTGAATAAATCTGATAAGAAACAAAATTGCCATCAATTGAATCAATATGAATGTTGATAGTACTTGAGTTTGTTATGCTTATTGGTTGATTTGTTGTATTAGAACAATTTTCATATGGATAAGTTTGGGTTGTATTACTTAAGTTCGTATTGTTTTGTTCTAAAGTTTGGTTTACCAGTGTTTCATTCAAGGTTTCGTCGAAAAAAGTTTTATTTGTGGTTTCATTTAGAATGCAACTTTCAAAATCAAAATAAAAAGGCGAAGGTTCTTCTTCAAAAATAGAATTATTACAAAAGTTTAAACTTAAGCCGTTTCCGTTTGCCAAAGAACCATCGTAAGTAAAAGTGTCAACAACAGTTTTGTTTTCATTAAGGAGCATTAAAGAAAAATTACTGTTCTTCAAATAACCTTTAAACTCAAATGTTTGATTAGAATAATTTAAAGAGAGGTTATAGATATTGAAAAAATCGTTTTTTGAATGCGCGAAGATTAAACACTTTTTAGGTTTTATTGAAATGTTGGTTAAATTTAAAGAGACACCTATAATTTTATAATTTGTTAAATCAATTGAGAAATTGGCCAAGTTGCACAATTCAAAGAATTCGCTAGAAAAATCATCTCCTGGAGGATTATACATTACTTCAATTATCTTTAAATCAGGATTTGCAAAAACAAGAAAAGCAAAACAGAATAACAAAGTAATAAAAACAAGGCTCTTCTTAAATAGATTTAAATTCATAAATTAAAACAAGATTGTTTGTTTTAATAACGGATTCTTAGCTGAAAATGGAAAATTTTCATGAAATGAGAACACTTTTTGAAACACGAATTAATAAATAACTCACTGAATAATTAATACTTATTGGAACTCTTTCAGAATGGTTAAAAACCTTTTAATATTTTTTAAATTGTTTTAAGGTTATGGCTTTTTTATTCAAACCGAAGAAAAAGAAAGAAGAATCAAAAGAAGATAAGCCACCTACTCCACCACAACCTGAAGGCTTAGAGAGCACTCAACAAAAGAAAGAAGAGAGCTCATCTCAAAAATTGCTGAGTTCTGAGGATAAAAAAGATTTACAAACAGATTCACAAGAAAAATCTGATACCAATTTGCAAGAAAATGTTAAAGTATCAAATAATTTAGACATTGAGAACGAACTGAAAGAGTTAGAATCCAAGCTTATGAGTGGTTTTGAAGCACAAGATACAAAAGAGCAAGAAAGCGAACCTTTTTCTGGTTTATTAAAAGAAACAAAAAATGAAACAGTAGAAAACAAGCCACTTAGTCAGATAGATAAGACAATTTCAAGTGATTCAATAATACTTTATTCCCAAAAAGAGAACAGTCATTTCATAAAAGAAACGGATTTACAATGGCTTTCTGAACAAATTAACAAAATACTAGAGATAAATCAATACTTAAAGACATATAGTGAAGAGATCAAGTCATTAGTTTCACAAAACAAAGCCAATGTTGAAGAACTGGCTAAGAATGCAAATTTCATGTTTAATAAAAGCATAACTTGTGATGCCATAATTCGAGGTGAAAATAATGGATAATCTTCCTGTTTTTTTGAAGATTGATGAATTCAAGAAATTAAGAGCTAATGTTGATGAACTAAAAGAGAAAGTTGAATTGGCTGAGAGGCTGATCAAAGAACTCAAACAAGCAAACGAAGAGGAAAAGAAAAGGATAGAGTCATTCGAATCACAATTAACTAAGCTAAAGAACCTAGTCCAGACAATAGACTCTAAAGTTCAATCTAATGAGGAGTAAAGATGGCAAAGAATAAGCCTGAAACCAAAGAAATAACGTATGTAGGCCTTTATGAATCAAAAGAACTAAGGAAGAGTTTATTGACAAGTGCAAAAGAGCTATTAATTTTAATGAAGGACCTTCAGGTTCAGAAAATCAAAAACAAATCAAGGATTGAAGCTTTAAAAAAGTTGGAGAATGATCTAAAATCGATTGATTCGCTCGGCAAATCAATTATAGAATTATTGCCTAAATCAAAGATAACACTATCTAGAACAACAAAAGCAGAAAAACGACAAACAGATAAAAAGATGGAGAGCACAGAAATCAGGAATGATGAGTTATCAACCATAGATGCACAAATCAGAAAAATTGAATCATTATTGAAAAACATCTAAAATTTTTTAATTATCTTTTTCTCTTACAAACGCTAAGAGAAATGTTAATGCGGCCTGAGTCAGGTTTAAGTATTGTTTGGGTTGGGAGGTAATAAACAAAACCGTTGCAAACTCCATTCTCAAAACTTAAACTGTTGTGAGAATCAGAAATGATTAGTTTGTATGCCAAGCCGTTGTTCGCCAAAAAATATCTTAGGGTTTTGTTTATATAATTGTTTAAGAACGATTCTACATTAGAGCCATCATCACATTCTGTTACTAATCCCATAAAATAATATCTCAAAAGTGTTAAAAAGGACATATCTTGGCTACAGTTTGTATAAAGATTATCTGAAAATATCGTATTATAATAACGATTGGCTATAATTATTAAATTCCCTTGCTCATCAAAGGTTGGTCTATTACCATAAAATAAAAGGATCAATATTAAAACTAAAGCTATAACTATCATAAACACAATACCTAAAATTTCTGATTGCGCTTTCTTTTGCATATGCTCACTCAAAAAGCGTGATATTAAGCAAACCTAAAGTTGATTTTCTTAGAGTCGAATTATATACTAAAATAGGCAATTGAAATTTCAACGCAACATCCTTTTTAAAATTAACAGGTGTGTGATTGTATATCAAAAATTCTTCTCTAGGGTCTAAGCTGTCATCTAACAATACAAGCTCAACAATGCTGTCTCCAAAATTTGCTTCCAACCAAGACTCAAGCTCTGGATGAGATTCTTTTAAATCAAGATAAGCTTTAACTCGATAGATATCAAAAAACTCATTTTCTTGATTTACAAACAAAGGGAATTTTGTAATTGCGATTGCTTTCTGTAAAGCCATCTTTGACAAAAGGTCATTGGACGATTTTAAATTAGAAGAGTAAATATTCTGAAAAACAATTAACAAAATAATTACAAGTATAATTATAAAAAAGAATACCAAAAAAAATGTTTGTATGCTTTTTATTTGGCTTTTATTCGTAGCAATCATTTTCTTTTAGCTTATAATTTATTTCTAAAACTTTTGAATGATTTCCGTGAAGTTCTGAAAAAATATTATCGTTAATATCATTACTTAAAGAATTCATAAGTCTTGTTATATTAAATAAAGTATTGTTTAAATCTTGAGTTAAATTTTTACATAATTCAGTAGGCTGTAAATCAAACAGATAAGACAACCTTTTAGATTCTACTAAAAAAGTCAAGTTAACATATTTATCTAAAGTCTTAATAAATTCATTATAGTTCTCAAAATTATTACTGATTATTGCAGAAAGTAAAGTATATCTATCGAAGTAACTTACATTCTGGCCTGAAGCCAAAGTTACTTTACCAAAAGTTTCATTGCCTGAAACGTGTAGAATTTCAAGGGTCCTATAGTCTTTAAATATATTTAATAAATCATCATAAGTTGAAGGGGAGTTAAATACAATCACGAGGCAGTAATCCTTTTTACCACAAATCTGGGAAATCTCAAGAGGTTTATCAACTATGAATTTATGAATTAAATATTCATCTTTTTTTTCTAAATTGGTTATTTTATCAGGCAACTCTGAGTTTACAATCTCTGTTAGCTTATCTGAAGAATTGTAAAGCAACAAGTATTTGTCCTTAGGAAAGATAAACAAATAATTTATGGAATCTATTGGAAACTCAGATTTCTTGCTGAACAAAGTTAATGATGATGTGAACATATTTGCAGGTGCAATTATGAGTTTATTATTGATATCAATTGTTTTTTCAATCCTTGGGATAACTATGTTTGGATAAATAACTGAGATCTGTGTTGGTTTATCTAATTCTATTGCTTTTACATAATCGGATTCGCTATAAAGATTCTTTAAATTCAATTCAAGATAAGTAAACGCATCAAAAGAACCTTTTTTATGAGCATAATCTAAAAAGACTTGGCTTGTCTTAAAGATTACAATAAACACTACAATTGCAATAAGTATGGATACAATAAGATTAAATGAGATTTGTAATGCAGATTTCTTAAACAATTTCATTTTATGTCTATACTATCGCCTTTTGAAATCATTGTGAAATTAAACAGGCCTGAGGTAGTTCTATTAAAACAAACCTCTTTTTTTGGAGTTGCTAAAGAAAAAGAGGTTAATGGAATAAGTTTGCCACGATATATTCCAAAGACGTTTTTTGTTTCTATAGTGAGAACATCTTCATAAGGCGCCAGATTATTTAAAGAACCATCACCATTTTTATTATAAAAGCAAAGTGTATCAAATTTTGAACTGATTTTAACTGGAATGGATGAACCTGAAGGCAGTCTCAGGGTTTGCTTGTAAAAACTTGTGAGATCAGAAACAAATTGGTCTTTTTGCATTTGAGATACATTAGACATCAATACTGAAATACCTTTCAGTGCAACAAAAAAGATTGCAACGATAATAAGTATTGTAAGAACTAATCCAAAACTTAGTTGTATTGCTGCCTTTTTCATTTTTCAAACTCCTTAAACAGATCCTCATCTTTTTTATTTTTTTCAGTATCTTCTGTTTCAAAAGCGTCAAATATCTTGGACTTTTCTTTAATTTTCTTTTCAAGTTTTTCAGAGACTTTTGGCTTTTTCGGCTGAATCGGAGCAGGTTTTACTTGAGCAGGTTTAGATTTAATCACTTTTTGTTTTTCGTTAATGTTTATATTTTGTGTTGTTTTTGGAGTCTTTACTTTCTTTATTGCTTCAAGCGTTGGCGGTGTCTTTTTGAGCAATTTTAGATAAACAAAGTCTAAAATTCCTGATTTTTTAAGAGCTTTATAGACAAAATCTGTAATACCGTACTTATTAAGCCAGAACCATAATTTATCCCGATATACATAACCTAAGCCGCCACCAGTCAATAAGATTATTAGTGAAATAATCAATCCGAGAGGTCCTCTTTTATCTGGAACTCTTGGGTCTAGACCTTTATCAACTTCTTTTCCGTCTTTAATTCCGTCGCCATCAGTATCTGGATTTGTTGGATCTAGGTTTAGAATGTATTCCTTATAATTAAACAAACCATCTTTGTCTAAATCTAAATCAGCATCAGAGCCATCATTTGGATTCAAACCATATTTTAATTCCCAATAATCAGGCATTCCATCTCCATCTGAATCTTTTTTTGTTACCGAAGTTTCTTTTGAAGGGATACATTTTTGAGTATCTTGATCGCATTTTGATGAGATGCAATCGCTGTTTGCTTTGCAATGCTTTCCAATATCGCAAGGTTTACAGATATGCCCTCCACAATCTACGTCAGTTTCATCCTGGTTTCTCTTGTTATCATCGCAAGTAGGTATTGAACATACTCCATTAACGCAATTGTTTGATTTACAATCTAAATCACTAATACAGCTCTGTCCATTCTGGCAAAGATTACAAGGTCCACCACAATCCACATCCGATTCAAAATCGTCTTTTATTCCATTGGTGCATAATTCTTCATCATAACATAAACCGCGGTTACAAATATTTGATTTACAATCTGAATCAGTTTTACATTTTTTACCCGCATCACAAGGCTCGCAAATTCCACCACAATCTATATCACTCTCATCATTATCTAAGTAACCATTTGAACAAAACACACTGGGATCACATTGATTAGTTATCGTAGCATTAGAGTCATCACAATCAGGGCCTGCTGAGCAACCTCTACCAAAGCCATCACCGTCCATATCTTCAATACAACCGTTGTCACAATGTGTATTTTTTTCTGGATCAGTATCATCACAATCTTGGCCCCATAAGCAACCTTGACCATACCCATCATTGTCTTTATCAACAATACAACCACAGCCTATGTGAATACTAGCATCATTATCATTGCAATCGTTTCCTCCAAACAATTCCCCTCTTTTTACAAAGTCATCGTTTGCTTGGTGTGCACAATAACCATCACCATCGTTATCGTTCAATTTATCCTGCGGACAAGGATCAATATTATCTGCTAAACCATCCCCATCAGTATCTAGCAAGCAGTTTGTACCATTCCACACGCAAGAAACATTTGTTAAACAAGGATTGCGATTACAATCTTCTTCAGTAATATAACCTTCGCAACTTTTTATGTTTGTACAAGAAGTACATTGTTCAGACTCACCAACCTCAGAAATTGCGCACTGTCCCATAGCACAGTAAGAGCATTGCAACGGCTGGCAACCCTGTGGCATTAAGAAAGATTCCTCACAAACATCACACGATGGACACTTACAATAACTTGAAGTTATACACTTAGAATTTGCGCAGTCCTTAGGACAACCTATAACATCCTTATCTGAAGAGTCATAGCCATAAACAGGGCAACCTGGCAAACTTTCCTGGCATTTATCAAGGCCATCACAGATACCGTCTCCATCAGTGTCTATGGCAATCCCATTATCCCGATTAACTTCACATCCTAAAGGAGTTGAAGGGTCTCTGTCTGAATCATCTAACACTCCATCATTATCTTTATCTAAATCGATTGCATCTGCGCCACAGTAATACTTCTTGTCTTTTGTCTTAAAGTGAATCTTCCCTTCTTTATCTTGTAGAGGATTTGAAAAGTCACAAATCCTTGGGTCATTATCCCCATCAAAATCAGGGCAGCCGTCATCAACCCAACCGTCACCATCATCATCTCTGCCATCGCAGTATTTTTCAGGGAAACCTTCATCAATCAAACCATCACAATCATTATCTACATTATCTAACTTTTCAGCAGAAGGAACTCTTGCGCCAATACATTCATCTGAATAAATCCCGGCTTCACACTCCTGAGTTCCCCAACCGCAATTGGTTGCACAGCTCTGATTAGAATAACAGCTACAACCTTCATCAATTAAGCCATCACAATTATTATCCTTAGAATCGCACAGTTGAGGATTTGTTGAAGGGTCTTCTACCATCACTTGAGGGCCTACAAAACCGTCACAGGTAGTCCAAACTCCTGAGATACATTTTTGTACGCCTTGTCTGCATGCCGAGTTAAAAACAGATGTATAAGCATTCTGAGAGTTTGAAAAAACTAAAGAAGTTGAATCAGGACAAGACATTGTTTGACCTTCGACACATGGACAACCTTCATCTATGGAACCATCACAATCATCATCTAGATAATTACCACAGATTTCCTTTTGAGGTTTTTGGGAATCGTTTGTATAAACACATTTGTCTTCAAACCTCAAGTCATCGCCGCATTTTCTATAACCAAAACTGCATACGCCCAAATCAGTACCGCAAGGAATCGTCTCATCAGGCAAGCAAGGGCATTTATCATCTATAAGACCATTGCAGTCATTATCAAAACCATCACAATACTTAGTACTCTTAAAATTTTGTTCAGCCTCGTTATCAATTTCTGGACCTTTAAACCCCGAACAATTATCAGACCAAACCCCATCAATACAATATTGTATACCTCGATTACATTTCGAGAACTCCGAATAGTCTAAAAACGGATTACCACAAGACCTAAAGTCTCCTTTAACACAAGGACAACCTTCATCAATTAAGCCATCACAATCATTATCCTTAAAATCGCACAAAGACTCGTTACCTTCAACAAAGTCTGTTCTAGGATAAATTTCATCATTATTGTCATCGCAATCAAACCCTCCTTTTAAGACAAAAGTTCTACCATTAACATCTACAGTCTTCCCAACTAGATTAGAATTCGATTCCTTCCAGCAAAAACCATCGCCATCAGCGTCATTTTGCGAATCAAAAGGACAAGGGTCTTTATCATCTGGAATCCCATCATTATCATTATCAGTATAACAACCTATACTATCACTCCATTCACATTTGGACAACAAATGACACGAATTGCTCCTGCAACTTTGCGCATCATTGTATTTTTCACATGAAGTCACAAAAGAGCAATCCATACATGTAGTGGTTGCTGTTTGAAAATAACATCCACAACCCAAAGTGCAGTGTGCATAATCACAAGAGGACATACCATAAAAATCAGCACAGGAATCACAATTGCATTGTTCTTGGCAGTATGGTTCTCCAAGACAGCTCTCGCTTTTACAATCTACAGGGCATCCTATAAGGTCCTTGTTTGGAGAATTGTAACCTTCAACTGCACAATCAGGGTTTACATTAACGCAGTTATCAAGACCATCACAAATACCATCTTGGTCTGAATCCTTTGCAACCCCTTTAAAAGGACCTGAAGTGATAACTATACAGCCAACTTTTGTAGTGTTCTCTTTATCAATAGGTTCGCCTGTGGAAGTAGAATCAACAATTGCATCATTATCAGCATCTAAATCAACACAATCAGCGCCACAATATTTTGCATTGTATCTATAACCATATTTTGTCAAGTTAATTCCTTGTTTTATTTTTGGATGGTGTATTATGTGACCCTCACTATCTTTACTAACATCAAAATTATTGTAATCACAAATTTCAGGGTTGTTGTCCCCGTCAAAATCAGGATAGCCTTCATCAACTCGACCATCACCATTATCATCAATACCATTACACAATACTTCTTTCTTAGCACCTTCATCAATCAAGCCGTCACAGTCGTTATCTAAACCGTCTACAGTTGTTTCAAAAGCTTCGTACGGACCATTGGTATTATCTGAGTATTCCTCAAAAGAACAATCCCTTGAATAAAAACCAATATTCTCTGCGGGACAAACAAGATTACAATGCTGGATAGCACCATTACATACACCTTGCTGTTTTGGGCAAGGTCTAGTATCTCCTGGTTTACAAACTCTTGTTGCATTTATTACAATATTCAAAGATTGAACTTCAGCAACATTGCCTGAAGGGTCTTTAACAAAATAGTATAGTGTCTGAGGATTAGAAGTATGAACATTTAGCCCTGCTGAGATTAAATCACAGGATGAAACAGAAGTTTTATCAAAAGATTTCCAACTCAAATGGTCTTTGGTGAAACAATCAGAGCCTACACAAAGATATAGAGCATAGCCATCACTGAGAACTTCTCCAGAACTAAAGAAGTTAACTGTCTCTGATTCTCGTCTATCAGAGACAATAAATGTTATATTCTTGCCTAATTCAAAATCATCTTTGTCAAAATCTAGTTTTAACTTAACTTGTGGAACAAAAATATCTTTTTCACATTGCTCCCGCTCATTTGAACCTCCTTTGTTACAATCCCTTTCATCAGGGTCTAAATCAATATTTTTAGCACATGTCGAATCAGTCTCAAAATAATCGCAGACACCTAAACCACAGAAGTCGGCACTAGGTATAATCTTGTGTGTTGTTAAATCAATTTGAGCTTCTTGGCCACCTATACATAAGTTGCTATTATTATACTGCGTGCAACTATCAATTATTCCACAAATTGCGCACCCTGAAAATCTGCTATCCTCTTTATAGAGGTCTTCACAAGTCTGATAAGGCAAGTCCTTAAGATATAAATTACAATCCTTGCAATTGATGTTTGATTTATCTATACAAACACCCAAACCTAATTCATCATTTAAAGAGACCCATTCGCACCCACCTGTAGAAACTGCAAAACTACATAGATCTTTTTCACACGCTTCCTTAGACCTATACGAATAGCAAGTTCTGTCTAAATAACTAGCATCACAAGATAAGCATAAGCCGCCCAAGCCCTCACCAGAGTCAAAATAACAGCCTGCATTGTTTTCACAGTCTTCTTTATCAGGATTTAATCCTAAATCATAATTATATGTAGAACAATCCTTAGCTTCAGAGCATATTGGTTCGCCACTACTTCCTATTACACAAAACTTTCCACTGCGACCACAATCTTGTATTAATTTCAGATCCCGACCTTCGCATCTATACGCAGCATTATAATTCTCAGCATAACCCTCCTGTTGTAAAAAATTTGAGAAAGCTTCTTGATTATCATATCCAAAATAACCCGTGTACTTTAGATAATACGGAAAATCTATACAAAACGCTCCTGGAGGAGCCATCCAGCATTCAATATTGCCTGTATTTATTGTATCAGAGAGTATTGTGTAGACTTTATTGGTAGAATATACTGCGGTAATGTTATATTGATATTTGGTTAAAAAATTAAAGGTAGTATCTGTATATGAAGTTTGCATAACGTTATCCAAATGCTCTTGTGTCCGGGATTCAAGGTCAATACGAGAAACATTATAATAAAGGACTTCGCCAAAACAGGGATCTTCCCAATTTAAAAGTATTTTTCTAGGATATCCTGATAGGTCAAAATCAACGTTTATTTTTGAAAGCGGGTTCGTACTTAAATTACAATCGTCACTAACAGGCACAGGTTTGTTATCATTACAAATGTCTGAACAAGACTTTCCTGAAAGCGCAAACTTGTTTCCATCACAACTGATGTTAAGAACAACCGCCGAGCTTTCAACGCCATTTTCATCATAATGACAACAACAAACAGGTTCACATTCAGGAAGAGAATCACAATTGCTCTCAGAATAGGTCTGTTGACAGGAATAATCATTACTACAACAATCTGATACACTTACATCTTGGCAGAGGTAATCGCTATCAGGGTTTAAACAGCAGCCTGCCACGGCAAAATTAGATTGAGAAATTATGGTAAATAAAAACAGCAGTGTTATAAAAATTAACAAAAAGAATAAGAATACTTTTTTATTTCCAAAAAGTTTCATTTGAATCAGACCCAAACTCCAAAGCTAGTGGTTTAAAGGTAAAGCCTTCTTTTTAAATATTTCTTCTTAAATAGCTTGTCAAAAAAAGTCAAACAGGATATTTAAGACTTAAAGCACCTAATTTATTTATCTTTAATGGCTTTCAAAAGATTCCTTCGCATTAATCAACTTGCTTGCTTCTCTAATTATTTTATCTGCTTCATCTAAATTGTTTTGAGACAGGTGCAAATCAATTTCTTGCAAGATTTTATTTAAAGTTTGAGAATCTACATTTTGAGCCAAATCTTGGTTATTAATTTTAGACACCGCTTTCAGGCCTTCATCTTCTTGGATTTTTGAAACAGACTCTATATTATCAAAGTTCGGTGAGCTTGATTCTTGTACTAGATTTTCAGTCTTGGAATTTAGTTCCGAATTGTCTTTTGTTTTTGATTCTTGAGTTTTAGATTCTTGACCAACCTTAAAAGCATCTAAACTCTTTTGACTTTTGGAAGATTGTGAAGATGCTTCTACTGTTTTAAATTGGTGAGTTGTTGTTTTTGTTGCAAGAGTTTTATTATTGGATTCTCTTTTTGAATTCAAAGTTCGATTGTTTTTAATTAAGTTTCTTGCTTTCATGATAATTTTTTCAGCATCATCAAAAGAATCTCTGCCTAAAAAATTGTCAACAAGAGATATAAGATCATCAAGAGAAAACTCATCAGCATTATTTAAGATTTGCTCATTATTTTTTGTAGTATCTCTAGCACTTTCTTTAAATGTTTTTATGGTAACATTGCTTTGATTGAATAAATCCTCTTTTTCTGTTGAAGTTAATTTTCGGTTTATTTCACTAACAGTTTTTTGTATTTCATCAATCGCTTTTTTCACTTCGAAAAGTTCGTTTGAGTTTTCTGGTTTCACAACTTTAGCTCCTTGGTGTGCTTCTTGTATAGACAAAGACTGAGTTTTAAGCTTATTATCTGCTAAAGTTTTAGTCTTTTGTTCATTGCTTAAACCTTGATTTTGAGATTTTGTTTCAAAGTTATCTTCAATCGAAGGCCTCTCTTCTGAAAGTTTGCTTAGAAGAGCGTCTTGGAGCTCGATGTTTTGCATAAGTTTGTTTAAGTTCTCGCGCTCAAGTTCTCTCTTCCGTTTTAGAAGTTCAATTTTCTTTTCTAGAAGCTCGCGTTCTTTCTCAAGAAGTTGTTTCTCGAATTCCTCCAAAGAATTAATTTTGACTGTCTCTTTAATTTCTTCAGCTTGATGATTAAATCCTATATTATCCAAACCAAGACCTTTTATCTGTTGTGTGTTCTGTTCTTTAAAAGCCTGTTTTGTATCAGGTTTGTCACTCATTAAAGTATTAATAAGCTCGTCTTTTGTTTTTGTAAAGGTATCTTGTTGAGAAATTTTTTCAACTGAACGTTCTTTTGCATCAAACAAAGATTCATTGACCTCTGGTTTAACCAGGTCAAACAACCCCTTTTCAAATTGTGAAGGCTGTGCTTTATCATCAAGGGTTGGTGGAGGCAAAACATTCAAATCGAGATTCTTTTCTTTCATTACTTCAAGCTCTTGTTTAAGTTGAGAAACATAATCAAAGAAGTTTTCATCATCTTTCAATCTTGAAGCTGTATTTGAATCATAACTCTTAATTGAACCACTAAAAGCGTTCTCTAATTTTGGATTTTGTTTATTGCCTACTTTTTGATTTAAAGTTGTTTGTCTTTTGATGTTGCTTAGGTCATCTTGCAGAACAAGTTGGGAATCAAGTTGAGGTTCAGGATTTAATTTAGGAGATTTTTGATTAGAAGCAACAGCATCAGTTTTCTTTTCGGTTCCAAATTTGAAGATGGAACGTTTTTTGGTTTTTTGTTGTGTTTCAGGCTGATTTGTTTCTTCAATAGGCGCTTCATCTGAAATGCTTTCTTTGATTTGTGTAAGAGCAAGGATGGAACTTAATTCTTTTTCTAGGGAAGTAGTCTCATCTTTCGTGAGTTTTTTAAGAGAATTTTCAAACTCAGGTCTAGAATACAAAAATTCTTCTAAAGTTTGGGCAAACTCATCTTTGGTTTTGCACTTCACAAATAATAAGAGTTCTTTCTTTGATATTTTATTTTTTAAAAAAATATTAAAAATTTCTGGCCGTTTCTGTTTGAATTGTTCCTCTGAAAGCAAAGGCAATTGCTCAAGGATCCTGCTCAAATTGTTCTCGTTTTGTTGGTCAAGTTCTGAAACTTCCTGGAAGTTTTCATCTTCAAGTTCAGCATTACTTTCAGATTTTAAAATTGGGGTTTTAATATTCATGTTATTCTTTTGAGATTCTTTGTCTAAATCAGAATCCTTGTTTGTATTCTCTGTAGATGGCTTATCACTTTCTAACTCGTTTGAATCAGAATCAGGCAAAAGATTCACGTTTTCTTCCTCGGAATTTATTTTTCCATAAACAACAAGGTCTTTAACTCTCTCATACATTTCATCAAGAACTGAATGGATTTCGTCTCTAGTTTCGCACAGCATCAATTTCTCAGCAAGCTCAGGGTAACCTATGACATGTTCAATCCAATTGGCAATGTTCTTTCTACGATTCAAAGGCAAGACTAACAGGTTAAACTTTTTTTCTGGCAATGTTTCAATAAAACTTTTCAATTCTTCTAATGAACGAATATTCTTTGAATCAAGCTTAATTGCTTCTTTTGGGTCCACTAATCGCAAGATGTGAATTGCTTCAGCCTGCTTATCAAAATCGATGTTACCTTTAGCTTCTACACCATTAACAGCGTTCTCATCTTCGTCGGTTTTAAACTTAATAGATGGCTTTTTATCTTCATTATCTTTAGGATTTGTTTCAACAGCCTCTTTCTTTTGTTTTGCTTCTGATTTTGAAGTTCTACTTTTTCCCAAGGTTAAGTCGCCATAAACTTCCCTGATAACATGAATTTTATTGAGCAACTTCCCTTTATCACCCAATAAAGAAATTTCAAATGATAATGCAGTTTCTGGAAGGACTTTATCTATAAACTCTATAATCTTTTGTTTAATTATATCCATGTTTTGTTTAAAGAAAGCATCATCAATCTCTTTAAGGAAATATTCAATCTCAACGATTGATTTAAAATCTTTTATTTTGTTGGAGGTTTTTATTTTCTTTGCAGATTGTTTTTCCGGTTGCTGTTTCTTTAATTCTTCCAACTCTTTTTTAAGTTCATTTAACAACTCTGAATCGTTTGGAGAAGACAGTTTATCTAAGTCAATTTCCTCATCCAAATCCGGCAAAGATTTTCTACCAAAAAATCCAAAACCCCCCATCGCATGAAAAAACTTAATTTTATATTTAATAAGTTTTTGTATCTATTCGTGAGTTGTTCTAAGCCAAAACTGAAGTGAATATAAGAATAAATTTAAAAACTCATAGACTGTTAAAATATTTTTGAAGTATTGGAAAAATGAACAAACATTACGCTTTTTTTGAAATTGAGGAAAAATGGAAAAAGGTTTGGAACAATAACAATACATACAAGTTTGAACAAACAGACAAGCCTATTTTTTCAATAGATACACCGCCACCAACAGTTATAGGAAAGATGCATTTGGGGCATTCTTTTGGATATACACTCTTAGATTTCGTTGCCAGGTTCAAACGGATGAACGGATTTCAAGTGTTTTTCCCTTTTGGTTTTGATGATAACGGATTACCTACTCAAGCATTAATTGAAAAGATTACAGGAAAAAAAGCTGAAGATATGAATAGGCTAGAATTTATAGAACTTTGTTTGAAAGAAACTAAGGAAATTGAAAACAAACTCAAACAGCAATGGGTCGCATTAGGAATCTCAGCAGAGTGGAACTTTTATTATTCTACAATTGATAAAGAAAGCAGAAGAATTTCCCAGTATTCTTTTTTGGATTTGTTCAACAAAGGAAGAGTTTATCAAAAAGACGCGCCGTTTTTTTGGTGCCCTCATTGTAAAAAAGCAGTTTCTCAAAGGGAGACAAAACATGTTGATGAGAAGGTTACCTTCTATAACATTAGATTTAAAGTAAAAGGGATGGATGATTTAATTGTTTCGGTTAGCAGAGTCGAGTTTCTGCCTGGCTGTGTTGCTTTGTTTGTTAATCCAGATGATGAAAGGTATAAGAAATATGTTGGACTAAAGGCCAAAGTTCCTATTTTTGAATCAGAGGTTCCAATTCTAACTGATAGAAGAATTAGTCCAAACAGAGGTACAGGCGTAAAGATGTGCGCAACTTTTGCAGATAATTTAGATACAGTGTTATTTTTAGCGCACAGCCTTCCTTTAAAAAAAGTGATTGATAACCAAGGAAAGTTAACTAGCCTCGCTAAAGAATTCGAAGGGTTTTTTCTTGAAGACGCGAGAAAAGCAATTGTTGATAGGTTGAAAAAATTAAATTTAATCGAAAGTGAAACTGAAGGAATTATTTTAGAAAGAATACACAAAGAGTGTAATACTAAAATCATTTATCAAAGTAAAAAGCAGTGGTTTGTTAAGATTCTTGATTTGAAAGAAAAGTTGATCGAATTAGGAAACAAGATTCAGTGGAATCCGGAGTTTATGAAAAAAAGGTTTGAGAGCTGGATAAAAAACATAGAATGGGATTGGAATATCTCTAGACAGAGAAAGTTTGGAGTGCCATTCCCTGTGTGGTATTGCAAAGATTGCGGCAATATAATTCTAGCTAAAGAGGAGGATTTGCCTGTAGACCCCGAGGTTGATGAATCTACAGTAAATAAATGTCCTAGATGCGGTTCAACAAACATTATTCCTGAGACTGATGTAATGGATACTTGGGCTACGAGTTCTTTAAATCCATTTATAATAACAAGATGGTTAAGTGATAGAGGTTTTTTTGAAAAGATGTTTCCTTTAACTCTTAGGGTTCAGAGTCACGATATTATATATACTTGGCTTACATATACTTTGTTAAAATCACATCTGCATGAAAATCAAACACCTTGGAAAGAAGTTATGATTCATGGCTTTGTCAATGATGAAGAAGGCAAGAAAATTTCGTTATCCCGAGGAAATTTTAAAGGTGTTTTAGAATTGATTAATTCTTATGGTGCTGATGCAATTAGGTTCTGGGCGGCTTCAAAAAATCTTGGGGAAGACCTTGCATTAAACGAATCTGAGCTCAAAAGAGCAAAAAGGGTTATAAATAAGCTTTGGAATGTTTCACGACTAGTAAGAGAACTCTTAAAAGACCATAAAATTGAGGATTCTAAATATGAGCTAAGAACTCTTGAGAAATGGTTGTTTTACAGGTTGGATGAAGTTATAACTAAAGTCACTAAAAGTTTTGAATCCTATAAATTCGCGGATGGTAGAAAAGAGCTCGAGGTTTTTTTGATAAAGGATTTTTCAAACACATATCTCAAAATAGTTAGCAAACAAATGAATAAACTTTCAGACAAAGAACTAGCAGCGGTTAGATTTGCTTCTTACCATGTCCTTCTGGCTTTAATAAAAATGTTTTCCCCAATAATGCCTTTTATAACTGAAGAAATCTATCACACTATCTATGTTAATGAAATTAACAAAAGCATACATTTGAACAAATGGCCATCTGAATTCAAATTAGGAACAACTACAGATTATGACTGCGGCGAGATGTTAAAGGACTTAATCAAGGCAGCAAGAAGAGACATCCAAAAGAAGAGTATAAAATTAAAAGAAAACAAAGAAAATCTTATCATCAAAGTCCATATAAAAGAGAAGAGATACTCAATCCTGTTTGACAAGATTAGAGAATACTTGAAAGAGTTCTTTGGCATATCAAAGTTAGAATTTTCAGATTCAGAGATTAAAAACAAAAGTGATATTTATAAAATTGGTATTGAAGTTTATCTAAAAAACTCTGAGTCAAACTTTTGATTGAACTCTCCATTTATGAATTTAGTTTATCAAAAGCAGCTTTTATTTTGTTTCTTTCTTGGTTTGAGATTGAAACTTGAGGAGGTTTATTCAAAGAGTAGTATATCTTAATTGAACTGTCCCCCCATGAAAAATTCCCTGAGATTTTTTCAACCCTTGAAACCTTAAATTCTTCAAGTTCTGTGCCTTTTTTAAGATGATAGTATATAGATCTTTGCGTGACTTGAGGAAACAAAGAAACATACAACTTGTATAAAGAATAGCCATCAATCTCTTTAACGACTAAGAGGATTTTCTTGATATTTTCTCTGATAATGCTTCCGGGTTTTCTAGGCATTTCCTAAAAAAGATTATTTGGTTTTATAAGTTTTATTATTGCCGTTTTCCTAAGTTTTTTAAATAGGATTGTCTTTTAAAAATGCATGAAAATTAGCACAAAAAAAGGGGATTCTGGAAAAAGTAGTACGCTTACTGAAAAAGATGTTCATAAGGATTCTATAATTTTTGAAGTTGTTGGGACAATAGATGAATTAAATGCATTTGTCGGGTTTGCAAGAGTAAAATGCAATATGTTTTGTAAAGAATTAAAAACAATCCAAGAGTACCTAATTAAAGTAAATGCGTTTGTTGCTTGCGGAGGGAAGAACTATCTGAAAGATGTTGAAGAGTTCTTAAACTGGCTTGATTCTCAAGTAGAGAAGTATGAGAAAACAATTGAATTAAAGAATTTTATAATTTTTGGAGATTATGAGGAGTCTTCAAGATTAGACCTCTGCAGAGCAGTATGCAGAAGATGCGAGAGGAAAGTTGTTTCATTAACCAAAATTAAAAAAACTGACTTCTTGTTGACAAAAGTGTTTAATCGGCTTTCGGACCTGTTTTTCATTTATTCTGTTATTGAATTGCAGAACAAAAAAGGTTGAAATTTTTAGCAATCAAGTATAAAAAGATTTAAAAAGTGAAAGAAATTGCTATCATTAAAATGGCTAACGAAAATTTCGAATCAAACGAAGAGTATACTGCTGAAGATTTGTTGTACGATGCGCATCTAAAAATTGATGCTTTAATCGAGCTGTTAATTGATAAAGGAGTGATTACTGAGGAAGAGTTCAACAACAAGTTAGATGAACTTGTAGAGGAAGACCTCGAAGACGAAGAAGAACAAGAAGAGTAAAACCACTTCTTATTTGTTTTTATTTTTTTTTTATTTGAGCTGCTTTTAACAATCACAAAAATCTAAGGAAAATGGGCAGAATCGTTGAGCAACCAATCGAGGAAGAGTTAAGGAATTCATATCTGGATTACGCAATGTCTGTCATTATCGGCAGAGCTTTGCCTGATGTAAGGGATGGTTTAAAACCAGTACATCGAAGAGTCCTTTATTCTATGCATGAGTTAGGTGTAACTAGTTCTAGTGCTTTCAAAAAAAGTGCAAGAATCGTTGGAGATTGTTTGGGTAAATATCATCCTCATGGAGATTCTGCTGTTTATGATGCTCTTGTAAGAATGGCTCAGCCATTCTCGTTAAGGTATCCTTTGGTTGAAGGACAAGGTAACTTTGGAAGCATTGACGGAGACAGTGCTGCAGCCATGAGGTATACTGAAGCAAGGATTTCTAAAATAGGCGAAGAACTCCTTAAAGACCTTGAAAAAGATACAGTAGATTTCGTGCCAAACTTTGACGGTAGTTTAAAAGAACCGGTAGTTTTACCGACAACAATACCTCAATTATTAATTAACGGTTCATCGGGAATTGCTGTGGGCATGGCTACAAACATACCTCCACATAATATAAACGAAGTTTGTGATGCCATTGTTGAAACAATAAACAATCCAAACATAACGATTTTAGAATTAAGCAAAATAATCAGAGGTCCGGATTTCCCAACTGGTGCAACAATAATAAATCAAAAAGGAATTTACGATTATTTTCACACAGGTTATGGTAAACTAATCCTTAGGTCGAAAGCACACTTTGAAGAGAAGAAGAATAAAAAGCTCATAGTTATTACTGAAATTCCTTATCAAGTAAACAAGTCTTCTTTAATCGAACAAATTGCTGAATTAGTTAAAAGAGGCACTATTGACGGCATAAGCAACATAAGGGACGAGTCAAATAAAGAAGGAATTCGTATTGTATTTGAATTAAAACAAGGCGTAAATGAAGACATTATACTGAATCAATTATACAAACACTCTCAGTTACAGGTTACTTTCGGCGTTCAATTGAGGGCTTTAGACGGAAAAAGACCTAAGGTATTTAATATCAAACAATTGATTGAAAAGTTCATTGATTTTAGGAAAGAAGTTATAAAGAGAAGGACTGCGTTTGATTTAAAGAAAGCTGAAGACAGGTTGCATATTGTTGAAGGATTAATCATTGCTCAAGAAAATTTGGATGATGTTGTCAAATTAATAAGGGCTAGTGAGAGTGTTGAAGAGGCTAAGAGCTCATTAATTTCAAGATATTCTCTCACTGAAATCCAAGCCAAAGCAATATTAGAGATGAGATTACAGAAACTTACAAAATTAGAGAGAACAAAACTAAAGGATGAAGAAACTAAATTAAAACAAACAATTGAAGAATTGAGAAGCATACTTGAATCTGAACAGAAAGTTCTTGACATAATCAAAAAGGAAACTTTAGAGATTAAACAAAGATATGGTGATGAGAGAAGGACTGATTTTAACTTTGAAGAAGATGTTGAGATAGACTTCGAAGATTTGATTGAGGACAAACCTTGGGTAATCATGATAAGCAACAAGGATTATATAAAGAGATCTGACCTTGAAGAATATAAGGTTCAGAGACGCGGTGGGAAGGGAGTTATCGGTGCTAAATTAAGGGATGAGGACAATTTGAAAGATATATTCATCGCGAATTCAAAAGATTATCTTTTAGTATTCACAAACAAAGGCCGAGTTAAATGGCTGAAAGTATATCAAGTTCCTGAAGGTAGCAGACAGTCTCGCGGGAAACCTTTAACCAATTTATTAAAATTGGACGAAGATGAAACTGCAAAAGCAGTGATTCCTTTAAAAGAATTAGAAGAAGGATTCTTGGTATTTGCAACAAAGAAAGGCTTAATTAAGAAAACTGCCCTCAAAAGGTTCTCAACTCCAAGGAGCACAGGCATAATTGCTATAAAGTTGAGAGAACACGATGAATTAATTGATGTTAAATTATCTAAAGTAGGCTCCTGGTTGTTTATGTTTACGAAACAAGGACAAGCAATAAGGTTCAATGAAGCAGCTGTAAGAGAAACAGGAAGGAATTCTATGGGCGTTAAAGGCATAACTTTGCAAAGCAATGATGAGGTAGTTTCATTGCAAGTTTCAAACAACGAAAGTGATAGCATACTAACAATTACATCAGAAGGTTTCGGAAAGCGAACTGAAATTAATGAGTATAGAATAACGAATCGTGGCGGAAAAGGTATCAGAAATATAAAACTCAGTGATAAAAACGGCTATGTTATTGGTTGTGAAATCGTTAACGATGAAGATGAATTGCTGGTTGTTACTCTTCAAGGCAATGTTATAAGAGTGAACTGTTCGGAGATCCCAGTTTATGGTAGAAATTCTTCAGGCGTCAGAATTATTAGGTTATCTGAAGGAGACAAAGTTATATCTTTCTCAAAGATTGCAAAATGAAACTTTTTTCTAAAACAGACTTTGGTTTAGAAAATTTTCTTAAGAAGGAATTTGAGGAACGATTTGAGATAAAGGGTAGCTTAGTAAACAACATCTTTTTGTTTGAAGCCAACTTAGAAAAAGCAATAGAACTTTCTTACTTAAGTCAATCAATCTCTGATTTAGGGTTTGTGCTTTTTGAAAAAGAGTTAAATGAAATCAATGAACAAGAATTAATCAAACAAATATTTGAGAAACTTGATTTAAAGAGTATCCCTAATTTAAGAGAACTTTCTGATTTTTCTGTTTCTATTGAAACAAATGACGAGATAATAAAATCAAAGAGTTTTGAGTTGGCAAATCAACTTGCGGATAGTTTAAGCGAGAGATTTTCAGCTAATAAGAATTTTAAGTCTGCTAAAAGGAAATTTACTTTAAGTATACAAAAAATAAATAATTCATTCCATTGCGTTTTGGGTTTAAGTTTATTTAACATAGACTTGTCAAGAAGAACATATCGAGTTTTCGTTAATAAAACTGGACTAAAACCCTTAACAGCGTTTGCATTAGTATTGTTTTCAGAGCTAAACAGGAAACAGAAAGTAGTAGATTTCTTGTGCAAAGATAACACTTTAATACTTGAAGCATACCATTACTTAAGCAATCGTTCTGTTAGGTTCTATGACAAAACTGAATTATCCAATTCTGCAAGCATAGATTTTGAGTTTGACAAAATTTTTAACAAGGTTGACGGAAAAGAATTTGAAGGTATAAACCTGTTTGCTACAGATATGGCTTTTCCAAACATCGATGCTGCGAGAAAAAATGCTAAGATTGCAGGCATAGCTAAAAAGATTAGATTTTCTAAGATTGATTTGAGATTTTTTGATGTTTCTTTCGATGAACCTTTTGACAAAGCGATAACTTATATTAGTTTAAGTAAATACAAAAATAACGACATTTTAGACAAAATTAAAAAGTATGTATTGCCTGTAATTAAATTAGATTTAAACATAATAACAAACCTAACTGAAGAATTTGAAAAAAGAGGTTTCAATATCATTAAAAAGGTTGAACTAAATCAAAAAGGGTTAAAGTTAAACCTTTTGAAAATCTTGCCAGAATAAGTCTTTTAAAATGAATGCTGTAAAAAGGTACTGGTTCCTGTATATCGCTTTTTTCTTAGTCATTCTTTTAGAGGCGTTTGTAGTTTTTTCAACTCCAAACTTAAGTTATCCTGAAACTTATTCAAATCTTGTTAAGGCTCTAGGTAAAGAAAAAGGCATACATGAAGGATTTTATCTTTTTATAAACGCAATTTTATTTCCTTTGAGGGCTTATAATGTAAATTTTAGTTCTCAAGTGATGATCTTAAAAATTTTGTCAATTGTACTTGCGAGTATTCTGTTGTTTTTAACTTATGTATTGATCACTCATTTTAGCGACGATTACAAAAAATCCTTTTTTGCATTAGTACTGTTTGTTACTTCACCTGTATTCTATTTGATGACTTTGAACACTTTGTTCAATGAAACTTTTGTTATAATCTTGATGCTAGCCACTGTAAGTTTTTGGATCGATTCAATCTACAATAAAAAAGCTAGCTTAAGTTTAATTGCATTAGTTTCCCTTTTAGTAATCTCAAGTCCACTATCCGCATTCTTCATAATTGCAATTTATGTGTATTTAGTTTTACATTTGCTCGAATCAAAAAAAATTCTTAATTTTGAGAAAGAGCTTGCAATATATTCCACTTTTTTATATGCTGCTTATTATATCTTCTTCTTCAAAGATTATCTCCTTGATAAAAACCTAGCAATAATTGTTCAGGAATTCTTAAGTCCCATAACCACAGCATTTACGCACATTAATATCTCATACATAGTTCCTTTAATTGGCCCAACAACCATCTTGTTTGGAATCTATGCACTCTACTCTGAGATATCTAATGACGAAAAATCATCAAAAAAATTTTATATCCTTGCATCGCTGTTAATTGTAAGTTTTATCTTTCTAATTACCAGATTAACGAATGTTTATTTTCTCTTACTCCTGTTAACAATTTCATTAAGCGCAAGCGCCAGCAAAGCGTTAACTTTGATAAACTCTTTTTTTATGAAATCTCGATTCAATAATAGGAGCAAAAACCTGTTTCTTATTTTTGCGTTACTCTTAAATTTGGGGTTTGCAGTCTTCTACTTGCCACAAACCATAATAACTAACCGTGCAAATTCAATTCCGAATCAAATGATTGTTTTTCTTGAAAAAACAGATAACCTGAGCGAAGAACCATTAAATATTCTTTCGAGTGGCGAAACCTCAAGCTTAATTGAATTTTATACAAAACACAGTGCTGTTTTCACAGAATTAGATAAAGATGAAGTTTTGAAACTAAAATCAACATATAATAGTCCTCTAGAAATCAGTATCATTGATTTTCTTAAAGAACATAATGCTCAATGTCTCATGCTAACTGACTTTGAGAGAAAAGACTTTAACATAGATACACTAAAAGCGGTTGATTTAGAAATGCTCAAACAAAAATTAAATATCTCTAACAACTTGTTATACTGCTATGAAAAATGAAACCTCAAAAAAACAGCACAAAAGGTCCTAAAAGAGGAATTGTAAAAGATATTGAGTTCATAATCCTAATTTTTGCAACAGTTCTTTACAACCTGTTTTTTTTAAAAGGCGTTAGAACAATAAATTATGCATTCATTAATGAAATTTTTAAAAGCAAATTGATTGAATTTTTCTTTACTAAAGTGTTATATCATTTAAGCCCTATCTTTTTCATAGTTAACAATTTGGCATCATTGATTTTTATTTTACTCTTTTACTACATAACTAAAGAAATCTTTAAGAATAATAAGATTGCATTTTACTCATCATTAATGGTCTTAATCTCGCCGATATATGTCTTCCTTTTTTCATCAATAAACCATTTTTTCGTATTCACAATTCTTTTTTTATTAGGATTCTTGTTAAAGTTAAAAAATCAAAACATTCTCGGATCAATTTTTTTAATATTTTCGTCATTTAATTATCTCTTTTTAATTTTAACTTTAATATTGATTCTATATTTTGATGTTGGAAGAAAAAACAAATCAGTTCTCATTTTCGATTTTGCTGCTTTAGGAATCTATTCCTATTATGTGTTTTTTAGGTCCTTCTTTGATTTGAAAATGGCGTATTATCCTATCGCATCAATAACCGAACTATTGTTTGAGCTCTCTTATTTTCTCTCAGTTAGATTAATTGTTTTTATTCTTTCAATTATTGCAGTAGTCTGGTTAAGTTATAAAAAAGAATTCAGATTTTTAGATAGTTTGCTCCTGATTCTCATTTCAGTTTCCTTACTTTTTTCGTATCTTTCCAAATATTCCATAATTATTGGAGCAATTCTTCTAAATATGTTCGCGGGAGTAGGGATTTATCATTTAATTTACAACAAATACTCTAACAGTTTATTTAAGGTTCTAATTTTAGGGTTACTGTTTGTTTTGATTGCATTCCCACAACCAATATTGGTTGTAAAAAATCTAGAGAAGGCCCACAGATTTAATGAGATCTTAGAGATAATTAACGAAAATCAAAACAGATTACATAATTTAATTGTTTCTCCAAATGAAGTTTGTATATATTCCATTGTTGGAGGAAAAAACGCCTTTTTTTCAGATAATCTGTGTTCGGATTTTTATGAGTCTAATAATGAAAAAATTTTCAGAACTCTAGCTATTAAGAACAAAACAAGTTTGCTTAACACAATTCTTGTTGAAAATAAAAGAACTAAAGAAGAAGAAATTAAAAAATTCAAGGATTTTTTATCGATAACTGAAGTTCATACCTTTAGGAGTTTTATTAGGAAAAACAACATTAAAGGGATAGTTCTTTCTTCAACTTTTGAGACATACATTAATCAAAAAAATCCTATACTTCTAAAAATAATAAAAAGCTATCAAAATGAAAGTAATAAGATTATCTTTTTCGAATCTTGATAATGTCACCGAGTGTTACTTCATCATTCTCTTTTTTCGAACCCATTTTCTTTGGAACAGTCTCAAAAACTTGCTCTTCAACCAAATGAATGCCTAAGAAATGTTCTAGTTTCTTGGCGAGCTCTATTGAAGGCTCGTGCCTGCCAGATTCAATCGCATGAATTAGTGAATCCTTAACAGCAAGTTTTTTTGCAAGCTCCTCCTGTTTTAGACCAAGCTTTTCCCTGGCAGTCTTAATCAATTTTGCATAATTTGGAACAATGACTTCGACAATTTCTTTTTCTACAACAGGTTTCTTTGTCTTCCGAATTATATTCTTCTTTGTATTGGTACTAACTTTTGAAAGAACTCTTCCCAGAGATGCGCAATCTCTGCATACATTAAAAACTGAACCTTCAATTTCCGCTTTATAGATTTCATTGGTTTCCTTGCCACATAGATCGCAGTGCATTTTTTAAACACCTTCTTTATTTTGTTTTTTACCAGTATTTTTATTATTTTTTGAAGAAGCCATATATTTTTTAAGAGCGTAAGTAACAGGATTCTTGATTCTATTGCATAACGGGTCTTTCTTACAAATGCCAATATCTAAATAAAAACCTTCCGAATTGCAGTTTGGTGGCATGTTGTTTCGTTTAAGATGATAATTCAATTGAGCTTTAACTATGCTTTCAGGCAATTCTTTTGCATTCTTTTTATTCCATTCATTCACTAAATTTTTTATCTCTTCAGGCTGCCATTTCAGCTGGTTTAGGAAATTTATAAGTATAAACAAAAACCTCTTTCTGCCATCTTCTAAACCCTCTAGGCCTTTAAGGATACAAGGTGGAAAATATTCAGTGCTAATCTTATTTTTTGGTTCAATAGAGATATAAACCTGTGTTTTAGCATTGTTTTCAAAGGATTTTGCTGGAGTTTTTCGTTCTAAATCAATCTTCTGTTTTGTTGTGAAGTCCAAGGCTTGAATGAAAAGCTTTGTTGCTTCAACTTTTAAATCAAGTTCTTTAAGGTTGTTTGGCAAGAACTGATGCTTGACTTTAACCAGTTCGGGTCTAGCATACTCTCTATCAAAAGTTAAAATATCTTTATAAGAAATGGGCAAAGATACCAAAAGACTTTTTTCGTGTAATGAATAAGGCGCCCTAAAAAGGTGTCTTTTTGAAATGAGTATGCTGTCCAAACCAAGGTTAATTTTTTTTGTTAATCTTTCGGAACCACATTTAGGACATTTTCTTTTATGTATATGAGTTAATTCCATAAACCCATTACATTCTTTACAGATAAAATATTTCCTTTCAGAATACTCTTTATAGCTTAACTCTTCTTTATGACCGCAACTTTTGCAGACTAGAATATAAGTATCTTCTTTTGTATCAAGGTTCACTTCTGATAAACAATCTAAACAAAAATCTTTAATCAATTCATTTGGCAAATCAAAATCTAAAGAGAGTATTTTTTGGGAAGTCCTAAAATTATTGTCAGGATTGTCTATATAGTATGAAAGATAGGATAAAACTCTTGAAGGTAACTCTGGAAAAGTATCCTTTATCTCTAAATTGTTAACTTTGTTAGGAAAAACTTCAAACGGAACTGCGATATGAAAACCCTTGTTTCCCGAGAATTTTACAAAAAAGGTCTTTATGCCATGATCTTGAAGAGCTTTAACAATCTCGTTAGCTATGATTTTGCTAACTTCAAATAATGGAAAATCTATATCAATAACTAAATCCCAACCTTTTCTCAGTTGATTAAGCTCCTTATCACCAATGCCTGAGACCAACCTTGATACATCCATCCATCTTTCCTCTGAAATGTGAAAAGAAACAGCCCTAGACTTCAAGAAATAATCTATATCATCAGGGTAATTAACCTGATTTGGTCTTGAACCAAATCTGATTTCTTTGTTAGAAATAATCTTGGGAACAAATTCACGCTCTAAAGCTGAAGAGAAAATTGCCTGTTTAATCTCAGGTTTGGAATAGTATTTTATAGCCAGGCTTAAAAGTTTAAGAGGATTCATAAAAGTATAAAAAAGGGTTTAGTTTTTATTATTTTTTAATTTTAGTCATCATGGCTTTATCAGAAATGATTGCTGAATTTCCTGATGGGTCTATGATTGTTATTGTTATCGGATCACTCCCCCATAAAACTCTTCTTAGTTTCTTTAAATGAGCTTTTGTTTTTTTGATAACTTCTGGATCATCCTCTGTATTTAGAATGCCTTCTAATTGGTGTTTGAGTCTTTGTAAAACGCCTTCTATATTGCTGATATAACCGTTAGATGCTATACCTGGTTCAATTGTTGCGATTTTGCCAATTTTTACCGTGGCTTCAGCAGATTTAATAACTCTGACCTTTAAATCGTCTTCATTCTCAACTGTAAATGTGTACTTAACAGGATCTCTCCGTTCAGGAATCTCAACATCTGATTTGTGATAGTGACAATTAGAACAATTCATGGAAAAAAGAATGACTTTCCCAAAGTAAGGGATTTCTCTTTCGCTCTCCATCAAGGTTAAAGTTTTTTGATTACAAATGGGGCAAGTTTCTCCCTCAAAAGTTTGAACGCTAAAGTCTTCATCAGTCATGATATGAAAATACATTTGATACAGCTTTATAATTTTTTTGATTTGATAAAATATAAACTGTGAAACTTAAGTTGATTTCAAAGAATAAAAGGTTCAATAGCTTTTATTGTTTAAATTTGGATAATATTTTTCTAAAGAAAGCTAATAACGTTGTTATTTCTTTCTTTGATAAAAAGGATTTTGTAATCACTCTATTTAATACTAAGAGTATTGTGTCTTTATTTTGTTCTCGATTAAATTCCAAATGCTCTAAAATCTGGCTACTTAATTCAAGGAGAACGCGTTTCTCATCTTTGTTTGCCAGCTCAAAATGGTCAATGTGGCTTTCTTTATTTAAAGATCTAAACAGCTCATATAAAACAATAGCAACTGCATGGCTCAAATTAAGAGCTTTGTTCTCCTTATTTGCTGGAATTGAAACTAAGAAGTCGCAAAGCATAAGTTCTTCATTAGTTAAGCCTATACTTTCCCTGCCAAAAATTAGTCCGATTTTCAAATTAGCATCTTTAGGGATTAAGGTGCCAACATTTCTTACATCTACAGGAGTTCGGAAAACGTTTCTTGGACCGCCAACTTTGCTAGAAGTAGCAATTTTTACATCCAATTCGTTCAAGAACTGCATATCTTTGATTAACGCTTTTTTTAAGATATCAATGCCGTGCTTTGACCTTGCAATTGCCTCTGAAGACAGGTAATCGCACTTCGGGTTTATTAGAACAAGGTTCTCAAAACCAAAATTAGACATTACTCTTGCTACTGCGCCCACATTTCCAGCAGTTTCTGGTTCTATTAAAACAACATATATCATTATTATAAGGCAGTTATTTTTATATAAAAAGGTTTGTCTTGGGTTTCAAAAGGATTTTGAATTTATTAAAAACATTGGACATTTGCTTACAAAATATTTATAAACGCAGAATCTGGTTACCTAAGTGTGATATTTATGGCAGAGGATAAAAATAATACAAAAGTAAAGTCGATAACAGATTTACCTGGCGTAGGTAGCGCTACTGCTGAAAAACTAATTGAAGCTGGCTATGATAACCTAATGTCCATTGCTGTTGCAAGTCCAGGAGACTTAATGGAATCAATTGGAGTTGGTGAAGGTGTTGCAAGGAAGATTATTTCTGCAGCAAGGGATGCTTTAGAGATGGGGTTTGAAACAGGAGTTGATTTGCTCGAGAAAAGGAAGAAAGTTCTTAAAATCTCTACAGGAAGCAAAGCATTTGATAGATTATTAGGGGGCGGTGTTGAAACTGGCTGTATAACTGAACTGTTTGGTGAATACGGCTCAGGTAAAACTCAAGTGGCGCATTCTCTTGCAGTCAATGTTGTTGCATCTGATCCTGAAGCGCAAGTAATATACATTGATACAGAGAACACATTTAGACCTGAAAGAATAATTGATATGTGCAATGCAAAAAAGATAGATTACAAAAACGCTTTATCTAGAATAAGGGTTGCAAGAGCTTATAACTCAGACCACCAAATGTTGTTAGTTGAGAAAATAGATGAATTAATAAAGAAAGAGAAGTTAAAAGCTAAGTTGGTTGTTGTAGATTCATTGACTGCTCATTTCAGAGCAGAGTTTGTTGGAAGAGGAACTTTAGCAGAGAGACAACAGAAATTAAACAGGCATATGCACGAACTTTTAAAACTTGCAGACTATCATAATCTAGCGGTTGTAGTAACAAACCAGGTTATGGCTAAGCCAGACATTTTCTTTGGTGACCCAACACAAGCTATTGGCGGCCATGTTGTAGCGCATTCAAGCACATTTAGAGTATATCTCAGAAAAGGCAAAAAAGGAACAAGGGTTGCTAGATTAGTTGACAGTCCAAACCTGCCAGAAGAAGAATGCGCGTTCATAATAACCAAAGACGGAATTCAAGACATCTAAGTTTTTTTATTTTTGCTTTCTGTTTTATGTTTTTTAGATATTTTATTCTTCTAAAATACTAAAAAATAAAATGGAAAAGTTTTAATAAACAACTTTGATTTAAAAGAGCAATAATGATTGTAAGTTATGTAATCCCTGCACACAATGAAGAAGAAAGCATTGGGGAAACTCTTGATGAAATAAACGATGTTGCAAAAAAACTTCTCAAAAAAAGAATAATCAAGGATTATGAGATTATTGTTGTTAACAACAACTGTAGCGATAAAACTGAAGAAATCGCTAAAAGTAAAGGGGCAAAAGTAATCTTTGAAAATAAAAAAGGTTATGGCGCAGCTTATAAGACTGGATTAAAAAATGCTATAGGTGATGTGATAATAACAGGGGATGCTGATGCATCCTATCCTTTCTGCGATAGTGAGAGATTCCTAAAAGAATTAGAGAATTGTGATTTTATTACAACAAACAGATTTGCTAAACTAGAAGAAGGTTCCATGCCTATGCTAAATTACTTTGGCAATATAGTTTTAACTTTTGTTTTTCGCATTGTGTATCTGTACAACATCAAAGACTCACAATCAGGAATGTGGATCTTCAAAAGAAGTTTCTTAAACGAAATAAACCTTGATTTGTTGAGCGACGGGATGGCTTTTTCTGAAGAGATCAAAGCAATTGCATTAATGCTAAATAAAAGAATTAAAGAGATTCCCATAATATATCGAAAAAGAGTTGGAAGTTCAAAACTAAGGACTTTTTCTGACGGATTAGAAAATCTTAAAGAATTGTTTCGGTTTAAAATCAGAATTGAAAATTTCCTAAAAAATAAAAATTAAAAGCGATTAATAGACCTTAAACATCTTTCTTATAATAGAACTTAAAAATAATGAGAATAACAGATATGCCCAAAACCAACCCATCTTTATTCCAAGAATGTTAAATTTTAATGGCCTATATCTTATAAACGCGCTTTTAATGCAAGCATCATTTATTGTTTGCATAGCCTTGGTTTTATTAGTTAGTTTTGTTGAAGAGATTAATTTAATGCTAGAATTACAAGGCAAAATTTTAATGTCATAACTCCCTTCTTGTTTTGAAAGAATTGTGTAAAATACTTTAGAACCTGTTTTTGTCTCATTAACTAGTTCAAGTTGATTTGGTAAAACTAAGGAGATATTCTCATCTAAAGATTTCAAAGTTAACTCTAAATTTATGGTCGTGTTTGGTTCAAAAGGAAAGCCTGAGAAGATGTTTGCGAGCCAACCAAAGATAAGTATTATTGGTAAAAAGGTGTAGAGATTGACCTTAAGGGAATGATGCATATACTCTGAATTTAATTTTAAGAGTTTTTTGTTTAGTTTTGAAATCTCTTGTGGATCTTTTGTGTTGCGCATCTCTTTTTGCAAGGATTTCATTTCATCCTTAAGACGTTTCATCTCTTGCTGGTTTGTGAAGAATTTCGTGAAAAAAACAATAATAAGGTTAACCAACACAGAAATCAAAAACAAGAACAAGAGTGGCTGTTTTGAAATTAAATCGTTTAAAAAGTTCATGGGATTCACCTTAAAATCTTAAACTTAAACAGTCATCAAAACTGTTTAAGTTTTAATAAACTTCCTCAAATTTGGAGAGAGGTCTAAAGCGTGTTCTTTAGCAATGGTTTCATAAAACCTGTAAACGATCATAACTGTTAACAAGATACCTGTACCTCTAGACAATGCACCAGTTAAGTCAGCAATAGCTGCAAGCAAACCTACGAATCCGGCACCCATAACAGATAAAGGCCAAATATATCTTTTCAAAAGCTTTTCAAGTATTCTGATATCTGAACGGAAACCAGGTATTTGTAAGCCTGATGCTGTGATTTGTTTTGCAACAGATTTGGGGTCCATACCAGAAGTTTGTACCCAGATAACTCCAAACAAAATACTAAACAACACCATCATCAAGATATAAATTAACGCCTGGGCCAACAATTGCCATGAAAAAGAGCCTGTGATAAAATATTGAAGAAGATTGTTTCCTGAAATCCATTGTATGATTCCATGGCCTGCATTTGCGGTGTTTATTTGACCTAGAACATATACTGAAAGGAACTGCAAGAACTTATTAGTTGAGTTCACAGCGGCGTTTTCCAACAATCTTGCAAAAATCTGAAGATTACCAAACAGTGCAGCGGTAAGGATAACAGGGATATTGCTTGTATAAATGAACCTTAACGGCCATTTTATACCATATCCTCTAACTTTGCCGTATGAAAGCGGGATTTCAACCTTCATCGCCTGAGCGTATACTGCCAAAAGGAAAACAACTATCGTAAAGAATATCTTTGCCAAGTTTGTTAAAACAGTTGTTGGGTCAGAGTTTCTCAGAGCTACAAACAATGCTGGAATGGCTCCTACAGGATATTCTGCACCACCGTAAGTTGATTTAACCCAACTAAAAGCTCCGACAAAGATTTGCTGGCTTACTCCTGCCGCGATAAATAAACTTATACCAGAACCAATACCCCATTTAGAAACCACTTCATCTAAAAGTAGAATAATAAAACCTCCGATGGCTAATTGTAAGACTAAAAGCAATTTTAAAGCTCCTATTTGTGCAGAGGTTAATGCAATAACTCCTTCGCTTTGTGTCGAAACAAAAGAATTGGTTTGTGGATCAAAGAAAGGTGCTGGAGATAGACCTCCCATATATACATACAAGAAAGACTCAAATAGCACAAACAAAATTGCTGTAATTTTCTGAAGAGCTTCGAACTTCTTTCTGTCTTCTGGTTTTGATAAATCATAATTTAAGATGCCTGCACCAACCAAAAGCTGTAAGATGATAGACGCTGTGACGATTGGGCCAATACCCAAACTGATTAAGGAACCAAACTTTGCACCTAAAACCACTGATAAGAATTCAAATCTTTGTAAAGCATTATCTCCGAGACCAAACAAAGGAATAAAGCCTAGGACGAAATAAAGCACCAGAACAATTGAAGTCCATTTAAGCTTGGTTTTCAGATTAAGTTTCTTCTCAACAGGTGCTTTAACTTCAGGCAGGAACTTCATAATGGTTTCTAGAGCCATAATTGATTTACGAAAAAAGATTTAGTTTATAAAGGTTTTGCTAGCAGTTTATAAGTTAAATTCTTTATAAATAAACAAATGTTTTAAAAAATCCAGTTATATAAAAAATACACTATGATCCGTAAACCTGTTGTAGCAGGCAGGTTTTATCCCCAGACCAAACAAGAATTAATTAACGAGATTGAACAGTGTTTCTCTTCAGACTTAGGGCCTGGAATTGCGGAGCTTAATAGATCTGAAAAACTGCAAGAATTTGAAAAGAGCAAAGTTATAGCATTAATCTCGCCTCATGCGGGGTATGTGTTCTCTGGACCTTGTGCAGCTCACGGATTTTATGAAGTGTATCATTCTTCTAACAAAGAACTGACAGAAAACCAAAGATGCGTAGTAATCCTCGGAGTAAACCATACAGGATTAGGTAGCTCAGGTATAAGCTTGTTAGATTTTGAAACGCCTTTAGGAGTTGTAAAGAATAATAGATGGTTATCGCAAGAACTAAACAAACTTTCGAAAGTTCCCTTGGATGAAGCGCCACACATTTATGAACATTCAATTGAAGTGCAGTTGCCATTCTTACAGTATACCTTTGAGAACAAGTTCACATTAATTCCAATAGTTGTAGATGCTGACGCAGATTTTAATGCAATAGGCAAAGCATTATTCCAAATTAAAAACAAATGCAAAGAGTTCATTGTGATTGCGAGTTCAGATTTTACACATTATGGTTTTGAGTATCATTACATACCCTTTGGAGAAAATGCTACCGAAAAAGTTAAGGAAGATGACTTGGAAACTATAAAAGTCATTCTCAAAAAAGATAGTATGAAATTCTTAGAAAGAGCTAATGAAAGAACAATTTGTGGCAGGTATACAATTACCTCCTTGTTGGAGTATGTTAACAATGTTGAAAAAGAGGGCAAAGTGAAAGGAGAATTGTTAAAATATTATCTGTCCAATGATATATATCCATCACAATCTTTTGTAGGATATGCTTCAATTGTTTTCAAAACGAACAGCAATTAACCAAAAAGCTATTAAAAAGTACTGTTTTATTTAAAGTGTGATGAGGCTCCCTTTAAAGATTCTAAACAGCAAAGAAATAAAGGAATTCCTAATGGAACTTAAAGAGAGTTTTGGCTGCAAAACAGACTTTTTGAAAAAAGAATACTTTTTCTTTATATCAGAAACTAGAAAAAGATACTACATCTTAAAAAAGAGCGATTATGTAAATTCTTTGCCAGATAGTTTGCGCATAAATCGCATAGGCTGTTACTTTGCCAAAAAAGAGGATGGCCTACTAAGATTATCAATTGAAGGGTCGCAAATAATAGGACCTAGCGCTAAAAAAAATGTAGTTGAAATTAAGCCCGAGAATAAAGAATCTTGGCTGATGGGAGAACCAATAGAGATTGATGAAGATTTAGCAGAACAAATCAAAGAGAAAGTTCAGCTTGATAAAAATAGGTTTGTAATAATCAAATGTGGTAGTGATTTTTTAGGATGTGGTAAAGTAACAAGGGAAAAAATTTTAAACTTCGTTCCCAAAGAAAGAAGAGTGCATGCCTCTTTTGAAGGTTAAAAAATGAATGTCTCAACAAAATGGTTAACTAAATTCAAGAATAAGTTAAACAAGAAAAAAATAAAAGAGATCTACTTTGAGAGAGGCATCTTTATTGATGACATACATGCTGAGTATATCCTAAAAGAATTTCCTAAAATTATTGACCCACTTCTAAAGAGGTATATTGAGAAAGAGTTTATTAAACATATTGCATTAAAACATTTAAATGTTAAACTAACTGATGAAGGAGCTATTGAGAAATTAAATCAAATTAGAGCTGAAAAAGAGAATGTTGAAAACTATTGGCATGAACTTAAAGAACATGAGAAACAGATAATTCGAGAATTGTTTAAAAAGTCTAAGGATGAAATCAATAAAGAATACCGCAGAATCGCCAAAAGGTTAAACTTAAACACAAGTGAGAGAGACAACTTTCCTGCAATTATTGGAGCGATTCTTCTTGTAACTTCTTTTGTAGGATTTATAACATCCTTTATGCCTGGAATAACAGGATATGTTACTGGAGACTTCGCAACAGGATTTGAAACTATGGGATTAAATACATTAAGTACTATCGTTTGGTCTTTGAGTTCCCTATTTGGAGTAACCTTGATTTATTCTACATTTAAAAAAGAAAAGAACGAAGAGCAAGATAGCTTACCCGAGTTTTATAGAAAGAATGAACAAAGTGACGAAACTATTAAAGTTTAGTTTCAAAAGCCCCAAGTCGGATCCTTTTTGCGCATGATTGATGCAATTTCTTTCAGGAGTTCAATTTGTTCATCCTCAAGAAGATCCTTTGCTTCTTTATACCTCCTAAACTGCTCAGCTGTGAGAAAAGTGTACAGGACTTCATCTTTTTTAACTTGATGACCAATAGTAATTCCTATTAAAGAAATTGCCGCTTGTTCTCCTCTCGGAAGTTCTTGAACACTCTCCTTATCTTTTTGGATTTCTTTTACCCTTGTAACAGGCTCACCATTATTTTTCATAAGAGGTGTATCTTTCTTTAAAACACCTGATAAAACTTCTATGCCAACAATTGCTGGGTTGGATTGCCTAAAGATATAGTTGGGCAATACTTGTATTTTTGCTAAAGAAGGCAAATCTGATAGAGTCTGCTTTCTCAACTCAAGTTTTTTCATCTCTAACCATTCGTTATACCTATCAATAATTCTATAAATGATGTTATCTGAAATGATTTCGATATCTTGAGGGTCATCTATGCAACCAACATTAAAACCAAGAATAACCCCTAAAAGCTCATCTCTTTCCTTAAGACTTTTTGCCTCGATGATATCCTTTTTAGTAATATTGCCTAACCCTGATTTTCTAACAGGAATGTTATTTTCTCGTAAAAGGGTTAACAGAGCCTCAAGACTGCCTAAACTATCTGCTTTTACTAAAATACCATCTTTATCTGTTTCAAACAACACTTCGCCTATGTCCGCTTTTAATCTTTCCTTAACTTCTGAAATATCTGAGCTATCTTTAATAGAGATTAATGGCATGCCTGCTAAGCATTTATCTAAGTCTGAAGCGACAATCCTTACTCCACAAGAAGCAGTAACTTTCTTAACGCTTTGAAACTTGTTTTTGTTCTCACGAATCTCGGTTAACGGCTTTGGCAAAAATAAAGCTTTAACTCTAGTTATAATAGGTTCATCAAGAGTTGCTATGGCTATATGATCTCCAACACTTAGAGAACCGTCGTATAATATTACATCTATTACTTTACCTAAACCAGAGATGTCTTTAACTTCAAGAATCGTGCCTTTAGCCTCTTCTCCGAGATTTAATTTCAAAGATTGTTCAAGATACCTCTGAGCCAAACCAATTAATAAAACTAACAATTCAGGAACGCCTACACCTAACATAGCTGAGATTGGGACTATTGCAACCTGTTTAGTGTAATCTGAAACTCGGTCAAATCTCTCAGAGTTGAAGCCAAACTCATAAAGTTTTCCAACCAGTTCGTAAATTTTTGTATCAAGCAAAGCTTGAACATTAGGCTGCTGGGATTCTATTAGTTTTAGTAAAGGCACGCCTTTCTTAACCTGAAACCCTGGAAGCTTATCAACTTTGTTTGCTGCGACAATAAACGGGGTTTTGTATTCTTTTAGGATCTGTAAAGATTCTATGGTTTGAGGCATAAATCCTTCATTGATATCAACAATCAAGATTGAAATGTCCGCTAAATTGCCGCCTCGTTTTCTCAAATTGGTGAACGCTGCATGTCCTGGAGTATCTATAAACAACAAACCTGGGATCTTTATGTCTATTTTCAAAGTTTTTATGAGTGGGCCTGCGATTTCTTTTATTTTATCAAGGGGAACCATTGAAGCGCCAATTGCCTGAGTAATGCCCCCTGCCTCTTTTGATACAATTCTGGTTCCTCTTACAAAATCCAGTAAAGTCGATTTTCCGTGATCGACATGACCTACAACCGAGCAAATAGGACTTCGTATCATAACTAAGAGAATTGGATTAAATTTTATAAATCTAATCTATTTGTATTTTGTTTGTATCTTTTAAAAAAATAAACACCACAAAGAGAACCTTATACAAAAGACTAATTTACAAATCTACGACCAACTTATTATTCTTTGCGTCTATTTTTACATTGTAACCTTGTTCTTTTAAAATAGACTCGATTTCTTCGTAACTTATTTTTTTCTCACGCAAACTCTTTATTTTTTTAAGTATTTCATCAAGTATGGCATAATTCTGGTATATCAACTCTCCCTGCTCTTTAAAGTATTCATACTGCTTATTAACTTCTTCAAGTTCTTTCCTTTGTGAAGTTATGATCCTCTTAAGTTTCTCTGATTTTGAAGAGCTTTTCTGCTCAATTATTGTTTGTTCTCTATGAGAATTTTCAAAAATAAACTCCATTACTGAAGAGAAACTCTTGAATACTTTCAAGCAATCTTTATTATCAAAAACAAAGGATTCATGTAACTTTGGCAGATAACTTAAATTGTTTAAACAGCATTCTTTACCTTGTTCTTTTTGTGAATTCTTAATTAAAGTTAATACAAAGTCAGCAATACTTTCAATCTCTTGTTCTTTTAACTGCGAAGGCGCTTTATCTTTTTCAAGATTTAACTTAGAAAGAATTAGCTCAGAATAGAAACCGCCAAGATTTATGTCCAAAGCCAACGCTTTTACAATGCTTTGCTTGTTGGAAGTTTTTAGAATTTCAATAATATTGTCTTTGTTTAAATCAAAAAGATTCTTTTTTAGAGGGAAAACGTATTTTTCATGTGGTGCGATTCTTCTTGATGAAAATTCTAGGATTCTGTAGGGTCTAATAATAACATCTTGTTCGTTACATAAAACAACATTTCCAGGTTTTATTAATTCAAGATACAAAACAAAGTTTTCATCCTTCGAGAAATAAAGCTTAAGCAATCTTTCGGATGCAACTTGTTCAATGTTTGTTAATCTAGAGTTTTGCAATTTTTTCCTTAAAAGCATAACAAAAGCTGATGGTTTTGTTGGTTTTTCAAACTCTTTTTTTGTAATGAAGAAATAATTAGGCAGATCAACAATGAGGTTGAGTTTTTTATGGACAGGATTATGAAACCGAATTTGTAGAATGTTTTGTGAAATTTCATAGACTTTATCAACCTTAGAGTTTATTAGCAAAGGCTTGATTTCTGAAAGCATTGCTTTTACATCTAACCAATTAAAAGGTCTTGCTTCAAATTCCTTGTTAAGTTCTGCACAACTCATTTTATTAAACCAACTTGTTTTAAAAAATCAGTCAACAAATCCAAATCCTTTGTATTTTCCTCAAAGTTAAAAAATGTTGTGTCTACTGTGAGAAGTTTGTGTTTATTTAGTTTTGCTTCTTCATAGCATTGGTTAAAGATCTCTGCTTCCAAGTTGTCTTTTATCTTATTATTTGAATAACCTCTTGATTTCAATCGTTTAAACAAAACTTTGTTTTCTGTACGAAGCACAATGCACAAATCAACTAAATTCGTAGATATCAAATGAGATAAGTGGCCTTCAAGAATGAAGCTTGTTTTGTCTCTAAAAAATTCGTTTAGAAATTTCTTAAGTTCAGCTTCATCTATTTCTAAAGTTTCAAGCTCAGGATTGTACTCTTTCTCAAGTTGAGTATTTTGTTTAATGAGTTCTGTAAGATTATATAAAGGCAGTTTTAACTTTTTTGACAGATATTCTGCTAAGGTGGATTTTCCTGTTCCAGGAGTGCCCGTAATTATGAGCCTCAAATTAACCATGAAATATAAAGAATACTTAGTAAATATAAAAATCTGACTGAAAATGTAAAAGAATTAACAAAAAATTCTTTTTTTACTGTTTAACGGCATTGCTTTTAATTTTCTTTTTGGATTTTGTATTGGTTTTCTTATCTGATTTTTTGTGGTTCTGATTCAAAATAAACCTGAACAGATTGTTTCTAAAGACCCCCTGTTTAAATGTTAAATATGATAGAATGAAAAAGATTAAAGTGTATAAAAATAACATCAAAAGAACTTTGAAATTAAAAGCCTCACTAAAATTGTTCACTATAATATTAAAAGATGCGCGCTTAAACATCTCATAAGGAATATACGGAAGAGTGTTCTTCAAGATTTTTGGGAAGAACTCCACAGGCACTAAGTCTCCTGAAACTATTATAAATATTATTGAAAGCACTAATGAAAAGAACGCGGCGGTTTCCTTACTCGAACTTAGATTTCCTATTAAAATGCCTATTGTTAAGAACAAAGGCGTCGAAATGAATAATAAAAGCAAGAGCATTAAAAACTGCGATGTCGTTAAACTCAAAGGAAATGAAATAAAGATTACAAAAGTTGCCAATTCTAACAAAACAATTAACCACGATGAAATAAAGGAACTTAAGTAAAAATAACTCTTCTTCTTTTTGGATAAGATTTCTCTCAATCTGCCTCGTGAAAGATTGTTTGAAACCACAATTGAGGATGAGAACAGCAATGCTGAGAAGATAATTAATAATGAGAAAATACTTGGCAGGATTACAAACTCGCTTGAGGTATTAAAGAGCGGTAGAATTTCAGTTTTGATAGGTTCTACTAAAGTTGTAGTTTCTTTTATGGGCAAGTTGTCATACAACCTTTTTGCACTTACCAACAAAGAGCTTTGTGAATAAGTTAAATTAAGTGTTGCATTAATCTTGGATTCAATTCGCTCTAAATCCGAAAGAATTGCTTTCTTCTTCTGTTCAATGGTTTCAAGTTGAGATTGAGATGAGGTATAATAATGCGAAAATGCATTAACGTTATCTATAAGAGGTTGAATTAGTTGGTTAGAATCGTTCTCTCTTGTTAATAAATCAGAATGAAGTCTCTGATAGTTCTGTTTATACTTAGATAAGTTTACTTGTTGTTCTGTGAAGTTGTACTGCTTGTTTAATTCATCAACATCATCATAGATATCATCAAAGAGAGACAGGGTTTGTTTAGTTAAATCCATTACAAAATTATACCTATTGATCAAATCGTAAGCAGAATATTTTAGTTTAGATGCATCTAATTTTTTTGACGAAGTGTCTATTTGTGAAAGAAGTAGTCTAATGTGAGTTATATCGTTTTTTGTTTTTGATGCTTCTTCTTTAATTTGGTCCAATAAAGAAAGTGCTTTAGAAATATTGTCAACAGAAAGGTTGTAAGATTCGAGTATGCTGTCAATATACTCTGTTTGTTTAGATTTTGTAAATGAACTAAACTGGGAGTTGATCTTATCAAGCAGATAATATGCGAGATTTATTTTAGATTGGTCTATTACAAACTTGATTGAACCGTTGTAATTTTCCGATATTGTAAGATTCTCGGGAAAAATGACGCATAAGTTAGACATAGACTTTTTAACGGATTCAATACAACTATTGTTGTCGTTAAATTTAACCAGATTAATGCTTTGGTCCTTGAGAATGTTTTTTATTGAAGTTGATAGATTAGATCGTGAAGGCTCATAGTATGCAATAACTAAGTTCTTTTCAGAGTGATTAAATAAGAAAATTAACAAGAAAAGTAGAAGGAATAGGCTCATAAATAATATAATTAAGGATGCACGGTTCCTTAAAAAAATCTTTAGGTCTTTTGATATCATGGTTCTTTCTCAGAGTTTGTTTTTTTACCAAGGATTGTTTTTTTAGCTTTTGTTTGATTTGTTTGGTTTATTTGATTTTCATTTTCTGAACGGGTCTCTTTTTGATTAGTGTCTCGCTTTGATACCAAATCTAAGAATAGGTCTCTAAGATCTGGTGAGGTCACCTTTATCTCTTTAATTTTTATCTTGTTCTTTTTTATGAAATGCAGGAGCAGTTTATAAAATAAAGGTTTATCTTTGTGTAAAAAGATTACTTTATTTCTTATTGATAGTGCTTCATTGTATCTAAAGATGGTCTTAAACAGTTCTACATCACGTTCGTTCTCCAAAACGATTTGGGTTTTGTAATTAACATTTAGCTGAGATAGAAGATTATCAAAAGTGCCTGAAAAGATTACAGTTTTATCCTTTAAGATAATGAATTCCTCGCAGATATCCATCAAGTCAGAGAGATAATGTGATGTTAAGATTATTGTGGCTCCTCTTTTTCGATAAATAGAAATGAGTTCGTTAACCTTTTCCCTTAGGAAAGGGTCAAGTTCTCCTACAGGTTCATCCAATATTATTAGGTGGGGATCATTAACTAAAGATAAGATTACATCTAATCTCTTTTTCATCCCACCTGAGAGTTCTTTAGCTAATTTTTTAGCATGGTCGTTTAACTCGAGAAAACCTAAGAGGAAAGTTTTAGTCTTTTCAATCTGGTTTTTATCAAGACCATAAAGTCTGGCGAAATAAGTTATATTCTCTTCAACAGTCAACTCATCGAAAAAAGAAGGTGTCTGAAAAGAGAAACCTATCTTTTTTTCGGGCACATTTAAGATAACTCTTCCTTTGGAAGGTTTAAGCAGACCAACAATTAAAGATAACAAAGTGGTTTTACCTACTCCGCTTTCTCCCAAGATGCCAATAACTTTGCCTTTTTGGAGTTTAAGAGAGATATCTTTAAGGATGATAGATTTTCCATATGCAAAGTTTACATGTTCAAGTTCAACAATGTTCATTTTATAATGCGGAGAGTTTCTTATGTATTAAATTTAACTCATCAAAGAATTCTTCCTTTTGGGTTTTATCAAGTTTTTGGTAAATGGATAACGCCTTGAGGTACAATCTTTTCGCATTTTCTATTTCCTCAGTTGTTATTTTGTTCTTAGGCGATAGGATATGATTTAATTCAACCAACAGTTTTGTTAACTTTTCAGTTTCTTCATTTTCAACTCGTGAGTTGCGTTTCTTCTTTTTATGTAAAGCTTTATTTCTGTGAGAAATTAAGAATTTTTCATCAAACAACTCCTGTAAAAGTACAAGAGCAATAAACAAACCAACAAACCAACAAAGCTGGGTTAAAATCTGCAAAGGAATCTTGGTTAGAACAACATCTTTAACAAAAATCTGGTTGTAAAAATAGTCTGTCAAATATAAAGGATTGAGCTTTAAAACCATCTGAAGTCCTCTTGGGAATGCCTCCAAAGGATAAATCATTCCTGAAAAAATTATGAGGAGCAATGCAACAAGCGCCGTCAGTATAAGACTGATTTCCTCGCTCTTGGAAGAACTGCCTATCAAGATTCCAATGAATATAAACACTGAAGATGATAGGATTGTCAATAGCAAAGCCTCAAGGAATTTTAGGAAGAATCCTTTAATAGAAAGCATAGGAGCAACAGTAATTAATGATATTGAATACTGCAAAATTACAACAATTAGTGTTGTTAAGAAAATTCCTAAACTAATAATCAAAGTTTTCGTTGGAGTAATCAAATTTCTAATATGAGCCTCGGATTGTTTTTCCATTTGAAGAAGAGTTGATGAAATGATAAGGCTTACAAACAGAACCATTAATGAAAGAATTGTAGGAAAAAGAAGTGTAATGCTATGTTTCTCAGGGGTCACAGATTCAATTTCAGTCTTAAATGGTTCAGCGATTTTTCCTGAAGAGAAAACACTAACTTGGTCAATTTTCTTTTCTAATTCGTTGATAGATTTCTGCAAATCGAAGACAGAGTTCAAAATGTTTGCTACCTGTTTTTTGCCATCGCTGACATATTCTAAAGATTTGTCTTGAGAGATTCTTACTTCATCAAGTATTTTCGAAAGATTGTTGATTTGATTTTTTAGGTTTTCAATATAAGATTGTAATTCTCCTGCGGTTGAGTCAATAGAATTCTTGTTTGCTAAGATTGTTTGTTGATAAGAAATGATATCTGTCTTAATTTTGTCAATTTTTGGAAGGATTAGAGAATTAACCTGTGAATCATTAATTTGTGAAACTGAAGATTTTAATTCATCTAGAGAATTAGATACTTCGCTTAGTTTATTGCTTGCCAATGAAACTACTCCAGAGGATTTCAATTTTAGAGAACTCGCAGAATCTTCAATATCATCCAGTTTCAATAATGAAAAATCAAACTTAGGATTTATAACTGAGAGGTATGAGCTTATAGTTGAGAATATGCTTGAGAGTTTATCATTTGAAGTAGCGAGATTTGTTAAATCACTCTTTTGTAAATCAAGATTTTTGTTTGCAGTTTCGACCACAGAAAGCAAGTCATCGATTAGATTTTGAGATAACTCTTTCGTCTCTTCTTGAGCGGTTGTAAACAACATATCTTTAATAGCCCAAGCAAGGTTTAAATGGGAATAATCTACATAGAATTTTATAAAACCATTATACTTGTCCTCAATTCGTAAATCTGGTGAGAAAACTATGCATGCCTGAACAGTGCCGTACTTAACTGCATCAACGCATTCCTTTTCAGAATCAAAATACTTAACATTTACAGACTGCATTTCCAAATTAGAAATATAAGATTTTGCTAAATGGGAATAACTATCAGAATAAACACCTGCAGTGATGTAAAAGTTGGTTTGTTTTTCTAGAGAAACGCCAGTAATTAACAAGATCAAAAGAGGTGTTAACAGTATGATTAAAAGAGAAGACCTGCTTCTAATTAACAACCTTAAATCCTTTCGAATTACCTCAAAAATTGTCTGTAACATTTTTTCTGGTTTAGGAAATAAACTCAAACAACTCCTCTAAAGGAGGCTTTCTTACTTCTAGATTAACTATCTTTTCTGAAGCATTTTCTAAAATTTTTACAATCTCAACTAAAGCCTTGTGGCTATCTTCAACAAGCAAAACCAAATTGTTGAAATTATGCTTGTGATTTTTCAAACCAATTTTAGGACTGGTATAGAAAGTTTTAAGCAGCTCATCGTAGTTTCCAGGCAATGTTTCGATTATGATTTGATCGAGCAAACCCATTCGTTCTCTGATCTCAGTAGGCGTACCTAAAAGAGTTATCTTTTGATTTGATAATAACGCAATTCTATCTGCCACGGATTCCATATCGTTTATAAAATGTGAACTCAATATTATAGTTTTCCCGCGACTATTGATTTTTTTTATGAAATACCACATCTCCTTACGCAAAACAGGGTCAAGCTCTGATGTCGGTTCATCCAACATAAGAATTAAAGGATTGTGAATTAGCGCAATTGCTAAATCCAACCTTTTTTTCATACCTCCTGAAAGCTCATCAACAATTTTGTTCTTATGTTCCTTTAATTCAAATAAATCTAAGAGAATAGTTGTCCTTTGTCTAATAACATCCCTCGGTAAAGAATACATCGCCCCAAAGAATTCAAGGTTCTCCTGAACACTCAGTTTTTTGTAAAAAGAAGATTCCTGGCTAGAGAAACCCACGTGTGAACGAAAATAGTCTAAATGGTCAAAGATCGATTTAAAAACTATCCCTTTTTTGGTTTTGTGAGCAAAGAGTACATCGCCGCCAGAGGGTTTTATTAGACCTAGCAAAGTCATAATTAAAGTTGTTTTGCCTGAACCAGAAGGACCAACCAAGCTTAAGATTTCTGAGTTATATATTTTAAGGTTGATATCTTTCAATATTTGAACATTATTCAAGTTAACATCAAGATCTTCAACTTTCAAGATAACATCAGACTGCATCGAAGTGAAAAAAGAAAAAGAAATTTAAAAAAGTATGTCACTCCTCAAAAGAAGTTCTAAAAAATTTCTAAAAATACAAAAATAAACGAAAAGATGGCCATAAGCCGCCTTCTGTCACTCTTTAAAGAGTGTGCGCACATTCAACTTTGCGGTTAAACCTTGCATCAGGGGAGCTTGGCGTTTCACCCTTCCCTGGAGAATGTCGGTTTGTTATCTCGCTCTTTAAGAGCTTCGGAAACCTCATCCTTAATCCAGGGGGTTTTATTTCTGTCCAAGAGCTATGCCTTTTAAGCATCCCTCTTTCGAGGGCCCCTTTAAAGCGATGGGCGGACTTTCCTCAGGAGTACCCCGAGAGTGCGCTAGCCATCTTTTCAAGAAATTGTAAAAATCTTAAAAATTTAAATGTTTTGTTCTACTTTTACGAAAAGTTTTCACTTTTATGTAGATTATTTGGAAAAATTTTTAACTGAAACGAAAATACTCCTTTTTGGAAATGCAAATTGTTACAAAAGAAGAAGTCGATTTAAAACCACATTTATTTATAAAAGAAATGCTCAATGGGAAGCTGTTTATACACCCTACAGATACAATCTTCGGAATTGGCGCAATTGCAAATTTAGATGAGCCAGTAAAACGAATAAGAGAGATAAAAAAGAGTCCAAACCCTTTCTCAATCATAGTGCCTAACTTAAAATGGGTCTATGAAAATTGCGAAGTAAACAGATTAGCTGAAGAATGGCTAAAAAGATTGCCAGGTCCTTATACATTAGTACTTAAGTTAAAAAACAAAAAAGCAGTGTCTCAGCACGTGAATAATGGCAAGGACACGATTGGTATAAGATTGCCAAATCATTGGTTTTCAAGGATAATCAAACAGTTAAATTATCCCTTTGTATCTACGGCAGCTACAAGAAGCGAAGGAACTTTGATAGAAGGCCCAGAAGACCTCGAACAAGAGCATATTGACAATATTCACTATTTTATACATCATGACGTTATGCTTAGGAAGCCGTCTATTGTTGTAGACTTATCAAAAAACAAACCAATAATTTTAAGGCGATAAACTGTTCTAAAATGAAAATCTTAGCTTTTGGAGATACCCATGGAGATGTTTCTCTATCAAAAGCTCTTGCTGAAAAAGCCAAGAGAGAGAATGTGGAGCTAGTTTTAGTTTGCGGCGACATAACACACTTTGATACTTTCTTTCCAGGAACATTCTATGAATTCTTAAAAAGGAATTTAAAAGTAATGTTTGTAAGAGGGAACCACGAATCTGAAGCCACTGCTGAATTCTTAGGTAAGACATACAATATTAAAGACCTGCATGGCAAGGTTGTAACTTATCAGAATATTGCGTTCATTGGGCTTGGTGGAGCAAATGTAGGACCTTTCCCCTTCCATGAGGATGGTGTTTTAGAATTGCTTAGAAACAATCTTTCTAAAATCTCAAAAGAGAATCTTAAAAAGATTATTGTGAGTCATGTACATCCTGCTGGCTCAAAGATTGAGAACTTTTCAACGTATTTTAAAGGAAGTACCGCTCTTGAAAAAATAATCAAGGAATTCGAACCAGATTTAGTTTTATGCTCACATGTGCATGAGGCTGCTGGTATAGAAGAGCAGATTGGCAAAACTAGAGTTATAAATGTTGGCAAGTTTGGCAAGATCCTTGATGTGTAACCAAAAGAACTGGTTGAAATAATCTCTTTTGTTCTTTTAATCAAAAGTTTTCAATGCAAAAATAAAAAACTTAAAAAACAACAGTTACTACTAAATAAGTATGCCTAACAACAAAGATGAAGAGATAACAATTACTTATGAAAGCCTTTTTGATATTTTGAGGAGCGAAAAGAAGAACCTAACTTTACAAAAACTCCCAAAAACTTTCTTTGATGATGTTTTAAAGTATATGAAACAGAAGTATGAATTCTTGTTCAAGAATAATACTGAAGATATCTTTGTGTCCACAGATAAAGAAAAAGGTCTAAGAGAGTTAAACAACTTAAAAGCCATTGTTAAAGAAATTATTGAGAGGAGAATAAAAAAGATAAGTGACTTAGCAATTATTTCAGTCAAAACAAAAAGCCACAGTTCTGATGTTGAAAACATGCTTGATGAAGAAAAGCTACTTTTTGAGAATTTTTTAAAAAGCCTTCAAGCATATCATTCAGGAGTTATTGAGAATTTAATGACCTTCTCAAAGGTAAAATATCATCCTGATGTTCAAACAAGCGCAGAAGCGCAAGAGAATGTTGAAGAAGAAAAGTTTCTTATGGTGAGAATTCTAAACCCTGTTCCTAAATTCATTGGGCCAGACCTTAAGATATATGGGCCGTTTATAGAAGATGATATTGTAAAACTGCCTAAAAAAATTGCTGAAGTGCTGATAAAAAAGAAAAGAGCAGAGTTGTTGTAACTCAAAATCGTTCTCCTTTACAAACCATTATACGCTAACTTAGGTAATGTTTCATAAGTTTTTTATAGCATAAATTCGTTTTGAAATATAAAATGATGTTCTCCCTGATACTCTCGCCACCATGGTTTAGAGGATTTGACTGCATATTTGAATACTTTGGAGTTATTGTTTTTTTGTTAATCGCATTATTTGCGTACAAAGCGACCAAGATCACTTCAGATAAAAAAACGAAATGGTTGTTTATTTCGTTTTTACTTATAGCATTATCCTATTTTTTGAAGGTATTTAAAAATTTGAATCTGTATTTTCCTGTTGAAAAGAGTATATCTGTTGGAAGCGTTTATATCAGATATACAAGTGTTGCAATAATTCAGTCTTTATTTTTAATAGAATTCGTAACAAGAATATTATTTCTCCTAGGATTAATTAGTCTTTATTTCTTAATAACCAGAAGTGAGGAAAAAAAGCATGTATTCCTCTTGGTTTACCTAATAACGATTGTGACATATGTATCTTCACTCAAACCAATGATATTTCATCTTACAAGCGCCATATTAATTGGAGAAATCAGTTATTTTTATCTTAAGAAAACAAAGCTCAAAACCCTTGGACAAAAATCAATGTTCCTTGCGTTAGTTTGTTTAGCAATGAGTAATTTGCTCCTATTAATATTATCTTCAGGATTCTATGTAAGTGCAATGGTGCTTGAATTAATAGCTTTCATATTTTTTATGTTTGCATTTGCAAACTCTTTATTTGGTTCAAGGATTAAAAATTTGGAAAAAACAAAAAAATGAAAGTTAAGCATAAACGAACTAGAGAAGAAATTCTTAATGATATAATGCTAATTGTATTAAATCGGAGTGGTAGGATAAAACGAACTCAATTAATGACTAAAGCAAACTTATCATACAAACTAATGAATCAATACTTAGAGGATTTGATCAACCAAGATTACATTGATTTTGTTAATCGTAACAACCACCAATACATAATAATCACAGATAAAGGCAGAGAGTTTCTGGACCGTCTGCTAAAAGTAAAGTCTTTCAAGGAAACAATGGGGTTAGATTGAATCTTTTTCTCTGAGATTTTAAAAAAGAATATTCAAGAACAAGTTGAAAAACGAAAATTTTAAATAATAGTCTTCCAAAAATAAAGATTATAAAACATATATTGTGGTGGTAAAATGGCAAAGAAAAAAATGTTAAAATATACTTTAAACGGAAAAAGAAGAGCTAAACAAGTTTTGGTACCTGACAGAGCTATAAAAGTAACTCTTGAGAGCAGCAAACCTATGACACAAAACGGAAAAAAGGTCGTGAAGATTTCATATTTACCAAGCAGAAAGGAATCTGCTAAGAAGAGAATTAAGTATGTTGCTGTTCCAAAAGATGCAGAGAACATAAAACTTCTTTAAGAAAATTCTATTTTTTTTTTGTTTATTCTTTCATTTCTTTTAAAAAAAAATTTATATATTGTTACTTTCTTCCTCACTGAACAATGAGGAAAATTGCTGTTGTTAACTTAAAAGGTGGTGTCGGAAAAACTACAACAACAGTCAACCTGGCTTTTGCCCTTGCGTTAAAAGATAAAAGAGTTCTTCTGGTGGATTTAGACCCTCAGGCTAACTTAACTTTAATGCTTTGCGTAAGTTCTCAAAAAACAATGTATGATTTGTTAGTGAATGAAGAAACGCACGTTTCAGAATGTATTGTAAATTATAAAGAAAACATAGATGTGATTCCATCAAAAAATTTGGACAAGGCAGAACTCATATTGGCAGGGTTGCCAGGCAGGGAAACCGTTCTTAAACGAAAGTTTGAACCTGTTTTCAATTATGACTTCGTATTAATTGATTGTCCACCATCAAACACTTTGCTAAATTACAACGCATTACTTTATGCGAATGAAGTTTTTATTCCTGTTTCTACAGATTATTTAGGAATAACGGGCCTAAGAAAAGTTGTTAAGTTAATAGACGAAATAAATTCTTTATTCAAACACCCTGTAAACATTAGTGCAATAATTCCAACAATGTTTGACCAAAGAAGCAAGATTTCAAAAGAAAGTTTAGATGAAATTAAGAAAGGGTTCAATGGAGTTGTTATGAACCCTGTAAGGGTAAATGCAATTGTTAAAGATATGGCTAAACAAGGTAAAAGTATTTTGGAAATTGATAAAAAATCCAGAGCTGCTAAAGATTATTTGAAGATTGCAGACAGCATCATATCAACCGAATTCGAATTTTTCTAAGAGAGATTATAAACTTAAGAAAACATCAAATTTAAGTAAATCCGGATAATACTATTTAGCAAATAATACTTTTTAGAAAAAGCATCGTTTCCTTAAAATGGATATTGATTGTGTATTCTGTAAAGGAAGATTGTATTGTGGACGAAAGTATTGCCCAATACAAGCTAAGATTTATTACAAAAAGGGGTTTCAGCAAAAAATTTCTACAAACAAAAAAGAGTTCTTTGGAGAATCGCCAAATGTCTTTGTAAGCAGGTTTAATTATCCAAACATCAATGTTGGTTCTTTATCTGTAGAAAAATATGACAAACATGACGAACCAAAACAATGGAGCAAAGAGAGCTTGCCTATAAAAGAAGTGATTAAGAAAAGAGTCCAGTTAGTTAATTCTTATGTTAAAACGAATGCTTTGGCTAGTAGAAAACGGAATAAATTGTTTGATTCTTTTAAGGAAATTTCTCTTTCAAAAAAACCTGTTGAAACAGAAGTTAAGTTTAGGCATGCACCAAAATTTAACTTGAACTTTGACCAAACCATAACACCTTTTGGTCCCAATGCAAAGATGGAAAATGTAAGGATTGTAAGCAATCCTAAGATTCCACATAGTGTTGAAAAAATAGCTAACGATGAATTAAAAGCTCATGAAGCTGTTAGCAAATTAAGCAGAAGATTTGATGTTTACTACATCACAAAAGTGTTCTCAACAGGATTACTTGGAAATAGAATTAACTCAAAGTTTGTACCAACGAGATGGTCAATTACTGCTGTTGATGATATTACTAGCAGAAACCTTATATCAAATGTTTTAAAGTATAACCAAATTGAAGAGCCTGAAGTTTATGTAAGTGGAGATTATGGGAATTACTTTCTCGCAATCTTTTTGCCAGGAACTTTTAAGTATGAATTGTTTGAAATCCCTGTTTTTGAATCAAATTTCTCTGCAAATAGAGAACCGTTAAGATATACTACAAATTATGAGAGTTCTTTTGGAAGAAAAGAATATGCTAAAGAAACGGCTGGCGGTTATTATGCTGCAAGGCTATCTCTTTTACAACATTTAGAAGACAAGAAAAAGCAAGCTAGTGTTCTGCTAATTCGGTTCATTACAAAGGAGTATTGGGCTCCTTTAGGTGTGTGGGTGGTTAGGGAAACTGTGAAAAAAGTTCTAAACACAAAACCATTAAGGTTTTCTTCAAACGAATTAGCCCTTGAGTTTGCCAAGAAATACGCTTTAAAATATTTCAGTACAAACTTAAACAGCTTATTAAAACGAAGTAAATTGCTCCAAGAAATCAATTCTCAAAGACAGTTAAAGTCTTTTTTGAAATAAATTTTTCTTTGAATCTACTGATTAATAAACGAAAAAAGTTTTAAATGTGAAAAAACAAAAAGAAGTTATGTCCAACGAATTTAAGGATTTTGAAGAGTTCCTAAAACAAAAAGAGGAGTTTATAAAACAGATAGAAAAAGAGAAAGAGACTACAAAAGAGATAACTTACGGTGTTCACGATGATTTAGCTAGAGGCATAGAAGAGTATCAGAAAAAGATGGACAAGGATGTATCAGAGGACTTTGACAAAAGTTATGGACAGAATTACCTTAAGATTGCTTTTGATTCTTTAAAAACTTTCTTTGGATTATTGTTCTTTAACAAAGAAAGTCTAAGAAAAGCCTATTTTGTTACAAGCACCAAAAGATTATTTGTCTTGTATTCTGTTTTTGCTATAGCCTTAGCAGGAGCTATTTTGTTTTGGGATACCTCCAAGGTAGAAATTGCACCTTATGCGGGTGTAGTAGCAATAATTTCGCCGTTTTTATTATACATTGCAATACAATTAATTGCATATGTACAACAATTGTTTTTCTTCTTGTTCTCTGGAGAGAATAAAACAAGAGAGATTGCTATAGTTAACAGTTACGCGCTATTATTTTTCATACCTCTGCTTTATCTCAAAGGTTCTCCACTCTTAATAACGACCTTTGTCATAGGTATGTATGCTTTTATTTTTCAGACCTGGGCTTTAAGTTCAGCATTCAAAATAAAGAAATGGCAAAGCGCAAGTGCAATACTTTTGATGTGGTTTTTACCTATGGGTATATACCTGTTCTTTCAAATCTTCCATCAAAGAATAAAAACATTAATCTAAAATGACCCCTATAACTCAACTAATCATTGTAATCTGTATAATTGTATTGTTTCTTTACTTGATCAGCAAAGTCATAAGATTTGTTGTAAAACTCGCATTATTTAGCATAGGATTACTTATTGTGTTTTACATTTTAAACATTTTTTTTATTCAAAACAATTTAACAGGGATTATTGGAAATGAGATTGGGTTTATCCTTGAAAAGGCAGACTCAACTAAATCTTCAATTCTATGTTATAATGAGAATTATAGTTTGAGTAATGAAAGTTTTGACCCTGAAAATATTTCAAGTATAAAAGGAAAAATCCCGATAGTTGTGATTAACTTAGAAAGTAATTTGTTTAATTCCAGCTTGATGCAACAAGATGAAGATACTAAGTTAAATAATCAAGAAGTTTGTTCTATTATCAGGGAGAATATCAATAAGACTAGTCTGTTTAGATTAACGACGATGTATGTTTTAGGAGATTTGAAAGTGTATCCAAAAACAAAGATTGATTTTTTAAACAAACAAGTCATAAAACTAAAAAATAACAAAAGTGAAAATTTAAAAAACAAAAGCAGTTTGTTTTCAAAGATCATAAACTTGGTGAAAATATGAGTTTTCTAGGAAATATCTTTGGTTCAAAGAAAAAGAAAGGGTTGGAAAAATACAAGTTTGATGATTTAAACAATGAAAATAAAACTTTGCAAGAAGACCAATTAACAAAAGACAGAATTGGAATAGATAATGAATTAAACTCAGATATCCTAAATCAAAACAGTAACTTTGAGTCTAATACATTTACAACACAAAATCAAGGATATAATGAAAGCATGAATCCTTTTAATCAGGTTCAAAGTCAGATTCAAAGCAACAACTTTGCAAGAGAACAAAAAAGATATAACGACCCAGAGTTATTACGAATAGAAAAAGAGCTTGAAGTTATCAGTTCAAAGATTGAAACCCTTAAAGTATTGCTTGAAAATATTAATCAGAGACTTTATACGCTAGAGAACCAACAAAATGGCCGCAGATTTTAATAAAAGTAAGAAAAAAGGTGTTTTGTTTTTAAGTCTAAGCGCAATTTTAGTTCTTGCAGATCAAGTTTTAAAACTTCTTTTTTTTAGATTAAATCCTTTATTTGAATTTAGTCTTGATAAGATAAGCATACTAAAAATAAAAGTTGTCCAAAACCCTGGCGCGGCTTTTGGATTGTTAAGTGGCTTTAAAGGAATACTTCTTGTTGTTCCTATATTGGTTATCGGAGCAATTTTAATTAATCTAAAAAGAATCTTTAACTCTAATAAAGCCATTTTTTGGAGTTTTGTTTTGATTCTTAGCGGTTCGATTGGAAATCTTATAGACAGAATAATTTATAGCAGAGTTATTGATTTTATCAGTGTGTTGGGCGTACCTTTTTTCAATTTGGCTGATGCGATGATTTCCATAGGTTTGTTTTTGCTAATAATCAATCAGGCGTTTTCAAAAGACAAAAAAGATTAATCTTAAAAAGGGTGTTTGGAAATTAATTAAAAAAGAAAATAACTAAAAGAAATATTTAAATAAATGTAATGCATTAAAAAGACAAAATGTCTGCTAAAAAAACAAGTAAAAAGATTAATAGTTCTAAAAAAGCTGCTAAAAAAAGCACAACCAAGAAAACCGCGAAAGCTAAGCCGAAAACAAAAAAGGCTGTAGAGACTAAAGTAACGAAACCAAAAGTAAGCAAGAAAGCAAAAACTAAATCTACAAAAAAACCAGTTAGAAAAGTTGAGATTAAGAAAGAAGTGTATAAACCAAAGAAACTAGTTATAAACTATATGAACTTGTTGCAGTTTATTCTAGAGTTCATAGTTGCTGCAGGGTTCTTCTTAGGTCTTTTTGGATATAACTATGAGGTCTTAGGCTATTACTGTGTGCTGCCATTAACTTTTGTCAACTTTGTAATCTCATTAGTAGAGAATAATAGGACAATTACATATAGTGCAATTAACATGGTGATGGCGCTGATTGCGTTCTATCCGATTGTAGGATTTTTCGCAAAGATTGTTGGTATTGGTTTATCAATCTCATCAATAACAGTGCTTTCAGCAAGGCTGCACGAATAAATTTTTAATTTTTTAAAATTTTTATTCTTATAGGAGGTGTTCTAAATGGACTGCATATTTTGTAAGATTGCAAATCAGGAGATCCCAAGCTTTAAGATTTGGGAAAATGATGAGTTCATTGCAATTTTGGATATAAATCCCAATTGTAAAGGCCAAACTTTAGTGATATCTAAACAGCATTATGACTCTGATTTATTAAAACTTGACAATGAAGTTTTTTCAAGGATGTTTTTAGCAGCCAAGGAAGTTAGCAACTTACTAAAAAAGGCTTTGAATGTTAAAAGAGTTGGTTTGATATTTGAAGGAACAGGAGTTAATCACGCACATATTAAGTTGTATCCAATGCACGATTTAAATAAAGAATTTGAGGAGATAATAAGCATTGAAAGGGTGTGGTTTGACAGATATGCTGGTTATTTGACCTCAAAACTAGGACCGCAAGCCAATTTTGAAGAGTTAAAAAGATTACAAGAGATGATTGTTTCAAACAAAGAGTAAGATATCAAAACCTTTTAAACCTACAAGTTTTTCTATTTATTTATGCAAAATTCAAAAGAAAATGTTTTCAGAGAATTTATTGATATAATCTTAAAAGAGAAACCTAAAGATAAACATAGAATCAATACTATAAAACTAAAACTTGCAAGGAAGTATGGTTTGGAAAAATTTCCAACAGATATTGAAATCTTATCGCACGCTAATGAAAAAGAGTTCAAAGAATTAAAACAAATTCTTCTGACTAAACCAACAAGAACTTTGTCTGGAGTTTCTGTTTGCGCTATTATGACTAAACCAGCGCCTTGCCCTCATGGAAGGTGTGCGTTCTGCCCTGGAGGACTCAATAGCGCCTTTGGGGATGTGCCTCAGTCTTATACTGGCAGGGAACCTGCAAGTATGCGGGCTATGAGAAATAATTATGATGCTTATCTTCAAGTAATGAACAGGTTAGAGCAATATGTTGTAATGGGACACAACTTCAACAAAATAGAATTGATAATAATGGGTGGAACGTTTCCATCATTAAATGCTAATTATCAGAGGAACTTTGTGGCTTACGCTTTCAAAGCAATGAACGATTTTTCTAAGATGTTTTACAAAGGCAACAGATTTAATCTTAGAAAGTTCAGAAAGTTCTTTATTTTACCAGGTTCGGTTAATGATGAAAATAGAGCAAAGGCTATTAGAAAAAAGCTGTTAAAACAAAAAGGCAAAGCAGTCCTTGAGTTAGAACAGAATTATAATGATAAAAAAAGCAAGATTAAATGCGTGGGATTAACTATTGAAACAAGACCTGATTATGCCAAACTTAAACACGCTAAAAGAATGCTGGAATTAGGTGCTACACGAGTTGAGTTAGGGGTACAAAGCGTGTATAATGATGTGCTTGAAAAGGTTAGAAGAGGGCATTCTGTTGAGGATAGTATTGAAGCTACGAGAATCCTAAAAGACCTTGGGTTTAAGATAAATTATCATATGATGATTGGCTTACCAGGAAGCAATTTTGAAAGAGATTATGAAATGTTTAAAGAATTGTTTAGAAATCCTGATTTCAGGCCAGATATGTTAAAGATATATCCTTGCTTGGTTGTTAAAGGGACTGAACTTTATCTGTGGTGGAAGAATGGAGAATTCAAAGAAGCAGATAATGAGTATGCATTAAAGTTGCTTGAGAAGGTTTATCCTATTATTCCAGAATATGTTCGAGTTATGAGAATTCAAAGGGATATTCCAAGCCATACGATTGAAGCTGGAGTAAACTTAACAAACCTAAGACAGGTTCTTTATGAAAAGTTGAAAAAAAAGAACATCAAAGAGATTCGGTTCAGAGAAGTAGGCTTAAATCTGCGAGAAAATGAGATGAATTTAAACAAGATTAAACGGAAGATATTTGTAACAGAATACGATGCTTCAAAAGGAAAAGAGTTCTTTATAAGCGAGGAAGATGAAAACAGAAAGGTTTTGTTTGGTTTTTGCAGGTTAAGGTTTCCTTCTCAGTCTTTGATTAAAGAAATCACTCCAAAAACTGCTTTAATAAGGGAATTACATGTTTATGGCAAGTCAGAAAAACTAGGCGAAAAAGGGATACAGCATACTGGCTGTGGTTCAAGGCTGCTTAAAAAAGCTGAAGAGATCGCAAAAGCTCGTGGGATGAGAAAGATGTTAGTCATTTCAGGCGTAGGTGTTAGAGCATATTATAGAAAGCAAGGCTATAAAAAAGAATCATACTATATGGCAAAATATCTCAAGAATTAAAGCTTTTTAAAGATTCTCATATTTTTATTCACAAAAGGTATCTTTTCTATTCTGATTCGTGTTTCAAAGTTGCAGTCCTCACATCTAATTACCTCATAAATAATCTTTGAAGTATAAAAAACAAAGTCTTTTGAAACAGATTTTGACTTACACCGCAGACAAATCTCTTTTGGGACCTCTCGTAAAATATGCTCTAAAATGGTCTCACCACAAACCTGGAAAAAATGACTTTTTTTAAAATTTTTCAACTTGCATCCCTTTAAAGAGAAACTAAAATTTTATAAAAGTCAAATAGAGTATTTCTTTTTATGATTAATTCAAACCCTCCAAATAATGCTATTGCTAACAACAAACAACCTGACAAAAATCAAGTTCAACAAAGCAATTTTCAATTAATTCTCCAAAACCTAGAAACAACCAATCGCAGACTAAAACTTAGCGAAGAGAAACAAACACTAATCTCAAGAAAGTTTGAATTGCTTGAGCAAAACTTAGTTAACTTTGAGAGAGCCACTAATCAAAAGATTTCCAATTTAAACGAACAAGTGCAGATGATTAACAAAGAGCTCAACGAACTTAAAGAGACTGTTAGCAACATCCTTGAAACCTTAAAAAATGTTGCAGATAAGAATACAGTAAAAGAGATTGAAAAATACTTGGAGTTGTGGAATCCTGTAAAATTTGCCACGATTGATGATGTCAGGAGAATTGTCAATGAAGAACGAACAAGTGTAAGTGAAAATAAAACAATCAAAAAAGATTTAAATAAACTGTTCTTTAATAAATAAAAACAATGCCAACCAAATCAAACATAATGGACTTGCATGAGTTGATGGATTTTATTTCAAAACAAAGAGCTAAAGGTATTAGTGATTATCAAATCGTGCAAAGTCTTATTTCTAATGGTTATAGTTCCTCACAGATTTATGATGCTTTAACGCAGCTTGATTTAAAGAATTCAACAAAAATTCCACCTTCAGGAACAGCAGTAGATATACAACAACCATCTGCAGTATCCAATCAAACAAAGATAGAATCTCAAATGCAAAGCACACAAAACAACAACAGTCAAACACCCATACAAAGCAACAATATTCAAACATCTTTGCCTCAAGGAAATGAAGCTTTAATTGAACAAACTCAGCAATCAGCAGCAGAGATGCAATACCTAGAAACAAATACGCAATCTAATTTAAATCCTGAATTAATTGAGAAGGTTCAAGAGATCAGCGAAACAATTATTGAAGAAAAGTGGGATGAACTTGTAAGCAATGTTAAGAAAATTGTTGAGTGGAAAAACAGGATGGAAGATAAAATAAACAAATTATCTGAGAGAATGGATGTTCTTGAGAAAGATATGGAGAGCTTAAAAACCAGCATTTTCTCTAAGATCAAGGATTATGATTCTCACATTACAGAGTTTAGCACTGATTTGAAGGCTTTGCAAAAAGTGTTTGGAGATATGTTGCCTGAGTTCGTTTCTGGTATCCACCAGTTAAAAGATATTCTAAATCAAGCAAAGAAAGAGTAAAAAATAGAAAAAGCTTTTTTCTTTTGTTTTGTAATTAAGTTCCTGAAATAAATCTCATAGCCATAAAAGCTACCAATAAAACAAGGATTAAGCCTAAAACATTCTCGTTAAAGAAAATTTTTATAAGATTTTGCTCAAACTCGGATTGAGATTCTGTAGCATTAGCTTCAGTGCCTTTCTCAAGCAATTTACCGCCATAAAAGTTCGCAAAAATAGCAACAATTAAAATCATAACAATAATGAAAACAAACCAACTCGCACCTTTTTCTTTGCCAAAGATTTCCACGAAATTTGAAGGGCCTAAACCTAAAAAGTGCCCTATGAGCAAAAGAAATACAAAGAATAAAAGGACTAAAATAAAAGGAGGAAATGCTGCAGAAATCAAAGTGTAATCTGAAGCGCTGGAAACAAAAAACGCAACAACTAAAGCAAGAACTGAAGAAATACCTTTGTTGTCTCCTAAAACTTTGGTTTTAGTAAGCACTGCATATATAAGTGCATAAGTAAAAAGAAATACAAAAATTGGATTCAAAAAACTAAAAATGCTTGGTGAAATTAATGATGCCATTTTCTAACTAAAAAATACTTAATTATTCTTTAAACCATTTGAAAAATTTGTCAAGGGTTTGACCAAAAGACCCATTACCTTTTCCACTACCATCATTAGGCTCGTGTACTATCAACCATAATACTAAGCCAAAAACAAGAATGATCACTATGAAAGTCGCTACATCTGGATCGCTCAGAAAATTTAACCAACCACTTGATGTGCTAGAATTTGAACCAAACCAACCTGCAGCATTGCCAAAAATAACTAAGATAACTATAATCGACAAAATTACAAAGATGCCACCCAAATTATTTAAATTTGGTTTTGTACCACCAAAGGCCTCTACCAAGATAAAGAACATAATCACTGCAATAATAAACCCTACAATGCCTGGAATTGCTTGATTAATAATAAGAACAACATCTTTTCCTGGAGGATAATCTCCTGTAACGTGTGGCATAACAACAAGCAAAGCCATAACCAAAGACAAAACGACACTAATCTTTTTTGATGTAGACGTTTTTCCAAAAATACTTAAGCCCTGTAAAAGCGCATACAATATGGTAAATATCAGTAAAAAAGGTATAAATACATCACCTACACCAATTTCTTTCATCTGCCAGAAAAAATCATAAAAATCCAACTTCATTCACCTCCAGTCTTAGATTTTGGTTCTTTAACTATAAAAATTAAAGAGATAATTAAAGTCGCCATTAGCACAATGGCCGAAAGCACATCGGGAGTAAAAACAGATTCCGTAAAAAATTTGGCTACTTCTCCTCCAAAAGAAACTCCTAAAGATTTAAAGAATAGAATAATTAAAACGAGAGCACCAAGAGCCATAGTCGGATATTTCACTCCTGCAGGAATGGTGAATTCTTTCTTTTTATCAGTCGGATGAAAGACTGTTCCAATCATTAAAAGATATAGGAAAGTAATGACAACAAAGACTATGACATTGGCAATCAAAGAATTAATCATTGATACTGCTTTCGTTGATGCTACAACAAACAACGCAACTGAGAAAGCAATCATAGAATTCAAATTCTTTCTTGGAACCTCTTTGCCATTAATTTCCTCAGTGCCAAGAATCTTTGTTTTTTCAAGTATTGCAAACATCAAAGTAAAGATTAACAGAAAAGGTAAAACTACATCATACAAACCTAATTTATTTAACGCTTCAATTGCACCTCTAAATAAAGATTGTTCTACCATCACTCTTATCCTTTAAATATGCATATTTAAATGTTTCGATTTATAATCCAAAACAAACCTATTAAAATACAATAGCTGTAGGATTTCTTAATTTTTTAATTACAAAAAAACCTTAAAAAATAAGTTTCCTGCTAAGCCATGTATGAGCTTTGATGGAACAAGCGTGTTTTTAAGTATCGGAATCATCATGATTTTATCTTCTACTCTCGCATACCTATTCAGAAAAATAAAACAACCAACACTCATAGCGTACTTGCTTTCAGGCATAATCTTTAAACTCGTAATATCAAGGTATCTTAACATAGAAAGCACTTTTGTGGAATCATTATCTGAGTTAGGTGTTGCATTCCTGCTTTTCATCGTTGGTTTAGAACTAAACCTGAACAAGGTAAAGTCTGTTAAAAAAGTTGCAATATTTGGTGGCTTGGTATCAACAACTCTCTCTTTTTTAATGGGTTTGATTTTATTTTTGCCTTTCTCAAAAGATTGGATAAAAATTCTATACTTTGCCATCATATTTTGCTTCTCATCAACTATGGTGATCGTTAAACAACTTTTTGATAGAAAAGAGATTGATACAATTCATGCCAGAATTATGATTGGTATTCTTTTACTTCAAGATATCTTAGCAATCTTTGCATTGACTGTTTTGGAGAATCTGAAAGGGCTTTCAATTTCAGTGTTCTTAATTCAGTTTATCAAGATCTTCACTCTTCTTGCAATCATAGTATTATTTTCAAAGAAGATTAACAAACATATATTCCACGACGCTGCAAGAAATCAAGAATTGTTGTTTGTAATGTCTTTATCTTATGCATTCTTATTTGGCATTCTTGCGTTAAAGATCGGAGTTATCTTCGATTTCTTTATTAAGCTCTTTGGGCTTAGTTTGAATGAAACTTTGTCAAAGGTTTTGCTTTCAGGATTCTCGATTTCAATAGGTTCTTTTCTTGCAGGAGTATCCTTAGCAAACCTGCCATATAACCTTGAAATTGCTAGTAAAATCAGACCTATAAGAGACTTCTTCTCTATTATCTTTTTTGTTTCGTTAGGATTACAAATTGAAAGTATGTCTCCAACATATTTTAAGATCTTCTTAATTGCGTTTTTAGCGAGCGTAATCGGTAAACCAATAATAAATACGCTTACAACGAGTTTTTTCGGGTATAAAAGGAGGACTTCATTCCTCGTAGGTATAAACATGATACCATTATCTGAATTTGGTTTAATTATTGCATACTTGGGCTACGCTAAAGGGTACTTGAGTTCAGAATTCATTTCAATGGTCATCTTTCTAATGATATCAACAGTGATTGTCTCATCTTATTTAAGCAAGAGTGGAACAAAAATATTCTACAAAATAAAAAACAAGATTAAGTTTCTTGATTGGAAAAATAACTCTGAAACTCAAGAAGAAGAGAATGTGATTTCTGCTTTAAACCAAAAAGATGGTTTTATTTTGCTTTGTGGATATAACCGTACAGGATATAGTTTATTAAAACGTATAAGGGAATTAAACAAAGATGTTCTTGTTGTGGATTATAATCCTGATGTCATCGACAGATTAAAACGGATGAACGTGCCTTGCATATATGGAGATATCTCTGAAGACGAGATATTAGATAGCATTGACTTTAGCAAGGTAAGTATTGTGATTTCAACAATTCAAGAGGTCGATGACAACTTGCTGCTTTTATCAAAAATAAAGAGCAAAAACAAAAAGGCGTTAATCTTCATGACTGCTAATCAGATTGATGATGCTTTAATACTTTACGAGAATGGTGCAGATTATATCATCTTACCACATTTCCTAGGCGGCGAACACGCGTCTATGCTTCTTGAGAGAATCCTCAATCAACCGGATATTATTTTAACAAACAAGCTGCAGCATATTGAAGAATTAATTAGAAGGAAAGAGCTAGGACATGATAAGAATTAAGTGGTTCGAGATTTGATTGAGTAAGTTCTAAGTAATAAAACTACTAGAGATTTAGAAAATTCTTTTAAATAATCTGATAATCTAATGTTTTAATGGACCTTTCGCAAAAACCTGTAGATATAAGGATCGGAAAAAAAGGAATTAGTGAAGCACTTATAAACGAGATTAAGATTCGGCTTAAGAAAAAGAAACTTGTAAAGATAAAGTTTCTTGCTGCTTTCTTAAATAGCATTGAGGAGAACAAAAAGAAAGTCATTAAAGAAGCACTGCAGATTATAGCAAATCATACTGATTCTGAAGTTTTAGAAGTCAGAGGAAATACAGCAATCCTAAAAGAAAAATTAAAAACAAAAAAATAAGTGAAACGCGTAAAAATTTCTCAAAAATAAAAAACATAACAAAAGAAATTGAGAAAATATTTAAATAACTTAAGGATTTACTGTACAAAATGAAATCCAAAAACGATAGGAATGACAACAATCAAGATTCAGGTTCCTTTTTCAGAGTGAGATTGCCTTCTGGAAAACAAGTTCTAGGTATCTTGGAATCGCGATTAGGTGGTTCAAGAAGCCGAGTAATATGTTCAGATGGAAAAGTGAGAATCTGTAGAATTCCTGGTAGATTAAAAAGAGAGTTATGGGTAAGGCCTGGGGATATTTTGATAGTTGAACCGTGGGAATTTGGCGGGGATGAAAAAGGAGATATACTCTACAAATACAGAAAATCTG